>NZ_CP018632.1:0-57500 GCF_002215215.1 Granulosicoccus antarcticus IMCC3135
GGATGATTTTGACTGTTTTGTTAAGTACTTTTTCATCTCTTTATATAGAGTCGAACCATTGACAGCGGGATTCTTTCTAGCCGTTTCAGTCGCGCCCCGTGTAGGCTACTCTTCCGACCGGATTCATCCGGGCTGCAGCACGAATTTTTCGATCCGCGCCTCAGCTCCATGAGTTCTAGTAAAATTCAACATTGAACCTCGATGCGTTATTCGCGTAGAGTTCATTCCCCCTGCCGTCGTCACCTTGGTTATACAACCATACGTGATAGCTGCTACCGTTCATGCCTTGGAGATAACGCAGTTGAGAGCACCACTTTGGGATCGCTGTCTGTTGAAACTCGAAGCTGAGTTATCGGACCAGCAACTCAACACTTGGATACGACCGCTCCAGGCTTGGCATGAAGCCGATCAATTGCGCATCCTGGCGCCGAACCGTTTCGTATTGGATATGGTGCAAAGCAGTTTCCATGCGCGTATTCAGGAAATTGCCAGCGCATTGACGGCCCCTGAGTCTATCGAGGTCAAACTGGTCATTGGCTCCGGCCAGGCCAATGAGACGCGGGATGCATTCCCGGCACTCGATCGCGAACAGCCAAATCGCTCGCGAGAACGCAATTCTATGTTCGGCGCGGCCCCTGCGAAATCCCAGATAGCCAAGAGCATCCCGCCTCTGGACTCTCACCTGAAACCCGAGTTCAGTTTCAACACTCTGGTCGCAGGTAAAAGCAACCAACTCGGTCGTGCCGCCGCTCTACAGATTGGCGGTGCCCCCGGAACGGCTTACAACCCCTACCTTATTTATGGTGCATCGGGTTTGGGCAAAACTCACCTGATGCAGGCCATCGGCAATGAAATCCTGGCCAACAAACCAGATGCCAGAGTTTCATATATCAATTCTGAAACGTATGTGCATGAGATGGTCAACGCACTTCAGCATGGAAAGATGAATGAATTCAAGGCCTACTATCGTGGCCTCGATGCGCTTTTGATTGACGATATTCAGTTTTTTGCCGGCAAGGAGCAGACTCAGGAAGAGTTCTTCCACAACTTCAACGCTCTTTTTGAAGGTAACCAGCAAATCGTTTTGACCTGCGATCGTTATCCCAAGGAGATCAACGGTCTGGAAGAGCGTCTGAAAACCCGCTTTGGCTGGGGCTTGTCAGTTGCCATCGAACCGCCTGAGCTTGAGATGCGTGTAGCCATCCTGAACAGCAAGGCCGAACAACGCGGTGTAATACTCCCCTCAGAAGTCAGCTTCTTCATTGCCAAACGGATCCGCAGCAATGTGCGCGAATTGGAAGGAGCACTGAAACGCGTCATAGCAAATTCTCAATTGATAGGCACCCCTATTACACTGGAATTTACTCGAGAAGCCCTCGCAGACCTTCTGGCCGTGCAAGCCAAGACTGTCAGCATAGAAAACATTCAGAAAACGGTTGCCGAGTACTACAACATCCGTCTCGCTGACCTGTCTGGCAAAAGCCGCTCACGCTCCGTTGCGCGCCCTCGGCAGCTAGCCATGGCCCTGGCCAAGGAACTGACCAGCAAAAGCCTCCCAGAGATTGGTAAGGTCTTTGGCGGCAGAGATCATACGACGGTCCTGCATGCGTGTCGCAAGATCGTCGAACTGAAAGAGTCCGATGACAACATCCGCGAAGACTACAGCAACCTTCTAAGGACTCTGTCCAACTAAGTTACCTTCCCTTTCAGGATGACTCATCTTCGGGTATAACCCTGTGGATAAGTTATCAACAAAGTGTGCATTGAATGAACTCTCATATTTATCCACAATTCATGCACAGGAAGGAAGCCTGAAGTCAGAGTAGTTATACAGACCAAAATAAACGTCCAAGTTATTGATTTAATAAGTAAAAAACGGGTTATCCACAGACTTAGCCGTCAGTAATAGTAGTAATAATAACCACACAATACAAACACACCTTTTTCTATCAGCCATGAAATTCAGTGCACAACGCGAAACTTTGCTGACGCCTCTGCAGCATGTAGTAGGCGCAGTTGAACGCAGACAGACCTCTCCCATACTCGGAAATGTCTTGATGACGGCCGATGATGGCTATCTGACGCTCACAGCAACCGACTCCGAAATTGAAATGCAAGCCAGAGTGGAAATGCATATCGATCAACCAGGGTCGACAACGGTACCTGCAAGAAAACTGTTGGAAATTTGCAAACATCTACCCGATTCAGCCAGGGTCGACTTTATCGCCACCGGTGACAAAGTCATTTTCAAGTCGGGCAGAAGCAAATTCACATTGGCAACACTTCCAGCTGAAGAATTTCCAACTGTTGATGCGTTAAACGAACCTCAACAAGTCATATTGACCGCTGACGTACTTTTGCAATGCATCAAGAACACAGCTTTTTCAATGGCCCAACAAGATGTCCGTTTTTACTTGAATGGCATGCTTCTGGAAATTGGTGCAGATCGTCTTTCTTGTGTTGCCACTGATGGTCATCGTCTTGCCTATTCACAATGCGCAACCAATGCCGAACCAGAAACTCCTGTCAGAGCAATCATTCCCAGAAAAAGCGTTGGTGAATTACAGCGGCTCCTGGGAAGTGTTGAATCTACTGACACCGTCACCTTGTTAGTCACCTCCCAACATCTGCAGATTCAGGTAGGTGGAGTCAGACTGACAACCAAATTGATTGATGGACGTTTTCCTGACTACAACCGCGTCATACCCATTGACGGAAACAAGGAATTACTCATTGATTGCCAAACGCTCAAGCAATCACTGACGCGAGCTTCAGTGTTATCCAATGAAAAATATCGAGGTGTCAGAATTGCTCTTCAAACCGGTACTTTGACAATCTCCAGTAACAACCCTGATCAAGAAGAAGCCATCGATGAGTTGGAAGTTGATTACACCGGTGATTCAGCTGAAATAGGTTTCAATGTCACTTACTTGCTCGACGTACTGAATTCACTTGAAACCGTCAATGCAAGAATTCTGATCAAGGATGGAAACAGTAGTGCTTTGATCACCCCGGAAACCACTAGCGACAGCAAGTACGTTGTCATGCCGATGCGTTTGTGATTCTCACAAAGCTGGAAGTATCCAGCTTCCGAAATGTTGTAAATCTATCCCTGGAACCGCATCCCCGTCTCAATCTGATTACGGGTGATAACGGAGCTGGTAAAAGCTCGATTCTGGAAGCGATTCAATGCCTGTCTACCGGGCATTCTTTCAGAACTCGAAAGGCCCGCGAATTAATCAGCCGGCAATCACAGTCATTCACTTTGACTGCACTCTTCAAAGATCCCAACACTGCTCGTGAACATCGTTGCGGTTTGCAACGAATGCGCGATGGTTCTGTGGAACTTCGTCTGGATTTCGAAGAAGTTGGCAGTATGTCTGGCGTAACCAGACTTTTACCCGTAAAAGCCTTAACACCAGACAGTCATAAGCTCATTCAAGAAGGTCCTCATGAGCGACGTCAATTCCTGGATTGGGGAGTGTTCCACATGGAACATTCGTTTTTTGACATCTGGAAGCAATTCAAACGGTCACTATCTCAACGGAATCAACTTTTACGTGATTCCGGATCTATAAATGAATTGCGCACCTGGGACGGACTATTTGTCGAGTCTGCAGAGCAGTTAAACAAACTACGCGCCGTTTACGTTGAACAATTAGCCATTGCACTTCAAAAACGAATGACTGATATCAATGCAAGGTTCCACGTGGAACTTCAGTATCGATCAGGTTGGTCAGATGAACACAAACTCGCAGATTTGCTGATTCGCAACCTTGATTACCACCGGCGAATGAAAACCACCACTGACGGACCGCATAGAGCCGAGCTGAGTCTGCTTGTTGATGGGGTGCCAGCGAAACAAGTGCTTTCCAGAGGTCAACAGAAGGTGTTGGTCTATTTACTGCATCTGTCCCAGCTAGACTTACTTGCAAACATCAACGCTCGACAAGCCGTGGTTCTCTGTGATGATCTGACTTCAGAGTTGGACAAAGAGCACTCAACCGAACTGATTCGTCAGTTATTGGATCTGGACGGTCAGGTGTTCGTTTCGGCTGTTGATTTGGAGGTTTTACGAGACTATGAACACACTGAGTTTCGTATAGAGCACGGAGGGCTTAAAAAGTAGTATAATTAGTAGGTTACGCTAAGCAGACTGAACGAATGAGCGATTCTCCCAGCTACGACTCCAGCAACATCAAGGTTCTCAAAGGACTCGATGCAGTACGCAAGCGTCCCGGGATGTACATTGGAGACACAGACGACGGTACCGGTTTACACCATATGGTGTTTGAGGTCGTCGACAACTCCATTGATGAGGCTCTTGCAGGACACTGCAGTGCCATCAACGTCACTATCCATACCGACGAATCCGTTAGTGTTTCAGATGACGGTCGCGGTATACCGGTAGATATTCACAAAGAAGAAGGCCGTTCCGCCGCAGAAGTCATCATGACTGTGCTGCACGCCGGCGGTAAATTCGACGATAACTCCTACAAGGTTTCCGGCGGATTGCATGGCGTAGGCATTTCAGTCGTCAACGCACTCAGCGAATGGTTGAAACTGACTATTCATCGCGATGGGTTCATTCATACCCAGGAATACAGCGATAGTAAGCCAGTGTCAGACCTTCAACAGGGCGAAGCCACTGAACTTACCGGTTCGAAGATTCATTTCAAACCCAGCGCCGATACGTTTACCAACATTCACTTCGAATACGAAATTTTGCGCAAACGACTGCGTGAATTGTCGTTCTTGAATCGTGGTGTTCGCATAATCCTGAAAGATGAACGAAGCGATCAAACCGATACATTCGAAGCTGAAGGCGGTATTCGCGCCTTCGTTGAGCATCTGAACCGCAAGAAAAACTCAGTTCACGGCACGGTCATCCACACATTGGGCTCGAAAGACGATGTCGCAGTAGAAGTCGCGCTGCAGTGGACCGATACCTATCAGGAAAACATTTTCTGCTTTACCAACAATATTCCACAACGGGATGGTGGTACGCACCTGGCTGGCTTTCGTTCTGCCATGACACGCACGCTTAACCAGTACATGGAAACCGTTGGTGTCAGCACCAAGGCCAAGGTTTCTGCCACCGGTGATGACGCACGCGAAGGACTGACAGCGGTTCTATCGGTCAAGGTACCTGATCCGAAATTTTCGTCGCAGACCAAGGACAAACTGGTCTCCTCGGAAGTCAAAGGCATTGTCGAATCCGTGCTCGGTGAATTCATGCACGACTTTCTGCAGGAGAATCCGACAGAAGCTCGACAGATCACAGCCAAGATCATTGATGCTGCCCGTGCTCGAGAAGCGGCGCGTAAAGCCCGCGAAATGACACGTCGCAAGGGAGCTCTGGATATTGCAGGGCTGCCAGGTAAGCTGGCTGATTGTCAGGAGAAAGATCCAGCCAAATCAGAAATCTATCTGGTGGAAGGGGACTCGGCTGGTGGATCAGCCAAGCAAGGCCGCGATCGTCGTCGTCAAGCCATTCTGCCGCTGAAAGGCAAGATCCTGAATGTTGAAAAGGCTCGATTCGACAAGATGCTGCAAAGCGTCGAGGTCGGCACTCTGATCACAGCGCTAGGTTGCGGGATTGGTCGGGATGAGTTCGACATCGACAAGCTGCGTTATCACTACATTGTCATCATGACCGATGCTGATGTCGATGGCTCCCATATCCGAACTCTGCTCCTGACATTCTTTTATCGTCAGATGCCAGAGCTCATTCGACGTGGTCATATCTACATCGCACAACCTCCTTTGTTCAAGGTCAAGAAGGGCAAGCAGGAACGCTACGTCAAGGACGAACCTGAACTCAACGCCTATCTGTTACAGCTGGCTCTGGATGGTGCTCGCCTGCATGTTAATGCAGATGCCCCCAGCATCAGCGAGACCGGTTTCGAGTCACTGGCCCAGGAATACATGCGCGTTGGATTGCTGATGAATCGTATGCAGCGACGTTTCAATCGCGACATTCTGGAAGCCATTATCAACCAGTCAGCCCTGACGGAAGATGATCTGAAGGATGCAAGCAAAGTCGCTGCCTATGGCAAGGAACTGGTAGGCACACTCAATTCGCAATTGTCCGTCACCTCGCAATACACCTCTACACCACTAGAGAAAGATGAACTGCACGGTGTGCAATTGATCCGACGCGTGCATGGCAACGACAAGGAAGTATTCCTGGATCCTGGATTCTTCAAATCTCCGGACTACCGCACCCTGGCCAAGTTGGCAGAGAAGCTGGTAGATATGCTGGGTGAGGGCGCTTATGTCGCTCGAGGTGAGCGTGAGCAGCCGGTCAGCACGTTCAAGGATGCGATGGAGTGGCTGTTAACTGAATCCAAGCGAGGCCTGACCATTCAGCGCTACAAAGGTCTGGGTGAAATGAATCCTGAGCAATTGTGGGAAACCACAATGGACCCGACGGCGCGACGCATGCTCCAGGTCAATATCGAGGATGCCATTGCTGCAGATGAAGTATTCGACACTCTGATGGGCGATCAGGTTGAACCTCGTCGTGACTTTATCGAACGTAATGCTCTGTCGGTTGCAAACCTGGACATCTAGGTTCTGACCTTCGTCTCTACACACGAACCATTTTTCAATCACTGTCTATTAGCTCATGTCTGAACTGCTGATTCAACGCCCTGACTTCTCTGCCATCGATGTCGATACAATCGAACAGCAGCTCGAAGAAAAGCTGGCTGATTGTCGTTCGGTTGTTGCCACGGTTTCTGCACTGGAGAGTCCCGATTGGGATTCTCTGGTACAGCCCATGGGAGAGGTTCATAACCGATTGAGTCTGTTCTGGTCTCCGATTAGTCACCTCAATTCGGTGATGAATAACGATCAGTTGCGAGAGGTTTACAACCGCTGTCTTCCAACTCTCAGCACCTACTACACGGAGTTGGGTCAGAATAGTGCCTTGTACAATGCAACACTGTCACTTAAGGACAGTGCCGAATTCGCGGCCATGCCGGCGGAACGTCAGCAACAGATTCACCACGAACTACGTGATTTCGAACTGGGTGGTGTTTCTCTGGAAGCAGCTGACAAGAAACGCTATGGGGAGATTGCTCTGGAGCTATCTCGTCTGACCACTGAATTTTCAGACAGCGTTCTGGATGCCACCAACGCTTGGGAAAAACTTATTGCTGATGAGGTAGAGCTGGATGGCTTGCCTGCTTCCGCCATAGCCGCGGCACGGCAGCGGGCGAAGAGCAAGGGGCAGGATGGCTATTTGCTGAATCTGGAGTTCCCCAGCTATATCGCCGTGATGATGTCTGCCAACAACCGTGAGCTGAGACAGGAGGTCTATACGGCCTTTTCGACTCGAGCATCAGATCAGGGACCCAACGCGGGACAATTCGATAACTCCGAACGCATCGAAGCCATCTTGTCTCTGCGAGCTGAAAAAGCAACTTTGCTGGGTTTCGAATCCTATGCTCACCTATCAGTCGTACCCAAGATGGTAGAGACACCTCAGCAAGTACTCGACTTTCTGGACGACTTGGCGGTGCGAGCTCAACCTGCCGCTCGCGAAGAATTTGCAGAGCTGAAGCAGTTTGCCGCGAACAATCTGAACTTGTCAGACCTGGCTGCCTGGGACATCACTTACGCCAGCGACCGTTTGAAGAAACACCGGCACGATTTATCAGACGAGGAACTGAAACCTTATTTTCCTGCTGATCGGGCAGTGCCCGGTATGTTCGCAGTCATCGGTAAATTGTTCGGTCTGGAAATCAAGATTGTCGACGAGGCCGTGACCTACCATCCCGATGTAAACCTCTATGCCATCACCGATAGCAAAGGTAATCCACGGGGTGAGTTTTATATGGATAACTACGCGCGTGAGAACAAACGCGGTGGGGCCTGGATGGATGTCTGTGCAACACGGCAGCGAGTAGGCAATGCGATTCAACAACCTATTGCCTACCTGACCTGCAATCTGACGCCTCCTGTCGGTGACGATCCTGCCTTGCTGACACATCAGGAAGTCACGACTCTGTTTCATGAGTTCGGCCATGGCTTGCATCATATGTTGACGCAAATCGAGACAGCAGGTGTTTCAGGCATCAATGGTGTGGAGTGGGATGCTGTCGAACTGCCCAGCCAGTTCCTGGAGAACTGGTGCTGGGAACGAGAATCGATCGATATGATCAGTGGGCATTATCAGACTGGTGAACCACTACCCGATGCACTGCTGGAGAAAATGCGCAACGCTCGCAATTTCCAGAGCGCCATGCAACTGGTCAGGCAACTGGAATTCTCCTTGTTCGACATGCATCTGCATCTGGAATCACGATCCGGTAAGCCAGCTGATGTACAGGCAACACTGAATGGCATTCGACAAAGAGTAGCCGTTGTACCCGTACCTGAATTCAATCGCTTCCAACACAGCTTTTCGCATATCTTTGCGGGTGGCTACAGTGCAGGATACTTCAGTTATAAATGGGCTGAAGTCTTGTCTGCCGATGCATTTTCCAGATTCGAGGAGGAAGGAATCTTCAATGAGACCACCGGTCAGTCCTTTCTTGAAAATGTACTGGAAGTGGGCGGCTCTCGTGATGCCATGACAAACTTTGCGGCATTCAGAGGCCGGGAACCTCAGGTGGACGCCCTCTTGCGTCATTCCGGTCTGGCGTAGACACTAGACATGAAATACAGGGATTTGCGTGATTTCCTGGCTGGTCTTGAGGCCAGAGGTGAGCTCAAGCGGATATCAGAACCGGTTGACCCCAATCTGGAGATCACGGAAATCTGTGACCGTACCTTGCGCAGCAAGGGTCCGGCATTGTTATTCGAAAACCCCATTGGTTCAGATATACCTTTGCTGGGCAACCTCTTTGGCACACCAGAGCGTGTTGCGCTGGGGATGGGAGAGGACTCGGTAGAAGCGTTGCGTGAGGTTGGCAAGTTGCTGGCCTTCCTCAAGGAGCCTGACCCACCCAAGGGCCTCAAGGATGCCTGGAACACGCTGCCGGTATTCAAGAAGGTTCTGGATATGGCGCCCAAAACGACGCGCTCAGCAGCCTGTCAGGAAGAGCAGTGGGAGACGGTTGATCTGTCTCGCTTGCCGGTTCAGACATGTTGGCCTGGTGATGCGGGTCCGCTGATTACATGGGGGCTTGTTATCACTCGTGGACCACACAAGAAACGTCAGAATATGGGCATTTATCGCCAACAGGTGATAGGTCCAGACAAGACGATCATGCGCTGGTTGAGCCATCGAGGCGGGGCACTGGATTTTCATGAATGGCAACAGACAAACCCTGGCGAACCTTTCCCGGTTGCTGTTGTGCTCGGAGCCGATCCAGCCACCATTCTGGCGGCCGTCACACCCATTCCCGATTCCTTGTCCGAGCACGCTTTTGCAGGTTTGCTTCGCGGCGAGCGTACGCTGCTGACCAAGGCAAAATTATCCGATCTGCAGATACCTGCCTCAGCTGAGTTCGTGCTCGAAGGTTTTCTGTACCCGGGCGAGAATGCACCTGAAGGACCGTTTGGTGATCACACGGGTTATTACAACGAAGTTGACGAATTCCCCGTTTTCACCATCGAGAAGGTGACGCACCGGCGTGATCCTATTTACCACTCGACTTATACGGGTCGACCACCGGATGAGCCGGCGATTCTGGGTGTTGCATTGAATGAGGTCTTCGTTCCCATTCTGCAGAAGCAGTTTCCGGAGATTGTTGATTTCTATCTGCCTCCGGAAGGCTGTTCGTACAGAATGGCGGTGGTCAGCATGAAGAAGCAATACCCCGGACATGCCAAGCGCGTGATGATGGGAGTCTGGTCGTTTCTTCGTCAGTTCATGTACACCAAATTTGTTATCGTCGTAGATGACGATGTTGATGCGCGATCCTGGGAAGACGTCATCTGGGCGATAACCACCCGTATGGATCCTGCTCGCGACACGACCTTGATTGAAAATACACCCATCGATTATCTCGATTTCGCTTCACCGGTATCCGGTCTGGGTTCGAAGATGGGGATGGACGCCACCAACAAATTACCTGGTGAAACGAATCGTGAATGGGGCGAACCCATTCAGATGGATGAAGCGGTGAAAGCTCGTGTTGATGCGATGTGGAGTCGTCTGGGCTTGTAACTCACAGCATCTGGTGACTGGGGTTTGTGCACTTGGCGGACTGATCAGGGGGGGGTAACCTTACCTACCGAATTACATGATTTTTCACGGCTGTCGTACCATGCCATTACAGGAAAATTTGCCGGAAGATACAACTGCTGGCTCCTCGTAATGTGACCCTGTGTTACCCCTCGATCAACGCCAGAGATATTGATGGAAGTAATGCCAGCCTGGATTCAGCAGCAGGAGTCCGTTATCGGCTTTGTCGAGCTGACGTCCATGGTGTCAGAATTAATGGTGGTTTTCGAAGGAGAGCAATCCGATGATTGGGCTGAAGAGGGGCAATCAGGTAGCGACTGGGTTTCGCCGAGTACCCTGACTCGAGTCATACGTCATGGTAGTAGCGCCTCTCTGCATAGCGTGCTCAACCAGGTGCCCGATGCGGTTTCTGCAGAATTCGAAGTGATTCATGACAACAGCAAAGTGTTTTCATGGTGTGAGTATTTGTGGCCTCACCTGCGAAGTAGAGAGCTTGTTCAGGAGCGCAGCGAGCAGATCAAAATACCCGTCAAGTGCTTTTACGAGATGATGTCATTTCATCAGGAGCGCAGTACCTCCTGGTTGCGTCGATACCGTTCTTTGATGAACGAAGAACTATCGTTGCGCGACTGTCGAATCGAGGTCGATAAAGTTGGCGTAGTGGCTCAACCTGACAGTTTCCAGATTTTTAAGAGTGTTGGCCATTTCTCGGGCCGGTAATGGTTTAGAGAAATAGTAGCCCTGATACCCTTCACATCCTTCTTTTGCAAGCATGGGCAGTATGTCGCCGTCCTCTACACCTTCGGCAATAACTCGTATTCCCAGTGTTCTGGCTAGTGCAATGATGCTCTTGATCACCGTCACGGCATGGGGAAAGCGCTTGATATCGGCTATGAAGGATCTATCGATTTTCAGATGATCGAGAGGCAGCTGGCTCAGATAAGCCAGTGAGGAATAGCCGGTTCCAAAATCATCGAGCGAAATTTGAACTCCTAAATCTTTGATATCATTGATAATATTTGTCTCTATGGTCTGAACCAACGCAGATTCGGTGATTTCCAGTATCAGGCTATCTGGTCGCATGGAGTGCTTGTCCAGAGTCGCTGCAACTCTCTGCGCAAAGTGTGGTGTACCCAGTTGCCGTGCAGATACATTCACAGACATGGTCGTGGCCGGTCCTATCAGACCTTTGCGCAACCAGATTCTATGTTGTCCGCAGGCTTGACCAATGGCCCATTCACCCAGTTCGCCAATCAGCCCTGTCTCCTCGAGCACATCAATGAAGGCGCCCGGGCTGACATGTTCGCCGGTGTCTTGCGGCCAGCGCAACAAAGCCTCGAATCCCAGTAGACGTTGTTCCTTGATCAGCAGTTGAGGCTGATAGAAGAGTTCGAAATCCTGACGATCAACAGCTCGTCGCAAACTGGTGATAAGCACCGATCTGTCACGTTGGGCTTGATCGAGTTCAGGGGTAAAGAAGATATGTCGCGATCGACCAGACAGTTTTGCCCGATACAGCGCCACATCAGCTTGTTTGATCAGGCTGTTGGCGTCTTGTGAGCCGTTGTGACCCATCCCGGTCGCCAAAGCGATGCCGACGCTGGCAGAGACATACACTTCTTCCATTTGTAAAAGGAAGGGTTGCTTGAGACCATGCACGATGGCATCAGCCACGATACTGGCATCCTGACTGTTCTCCAGAGTGCGCAGTGTCACAGTAAATTCATCACCACCGAGCCGGGCAACGACATCCTCTTCACGCACGGTATGCCGAATTCTGCGCGCTACCTGTTGCAGCAACTCATCGCCGGCATCATGACCCAGGGTATCGTTGATAGCCTTGAAACCATCAAGATCAATGAACAGTAAGGCAATGATTCCATGTGGCTTGCGCTTGTCCAGTGCCAGGTGCAACTGGTTGAGAAAGCTATTGCGATTGGGCAGACCTGTCAAAGCGTCGTGATGTGCAATTTGCGTCAGTCGTTTTTCTGCCAGGTATTGCTCGGTAATGTCCATGATCACAACGAGGCTACCGGTCAGGTTTTTCAGTGAGTTGATCAGACCGGTCGCGCTCATGCTGACCCACAGAGAACGCCCATCAGGAGGGTTCAGACGCACCACCTGACGATAGGTATTGCCATCCAGCAGAGCACGACGCATATTCATCAGCGTTTGCGCTCTCTCGTTTTCATAGAGGGTGTCAATCCAGCCACTGTGCATGTTCTGTTCGAGAGAATGTCCAGTCAGCTGACACCACATGTCGTTGGCATAATCACAAGTCCATTCCTGGTTGAGCTTGACGATGCCCACCGGTGCCAGCTGCGCGAGTGTTTTGTACTGGACAGAGGCATCCTGCAATTCGCGCGCAGATTGGATCCGGTCACTGATGTCATTGAAGATCAGAGTGCTGAATACCTGATCCTTGATACGAGTATGAAAGCTTGCAAGCTCCACGGCAAAACGACGACCATCCGCTTTCATCGCCATGACGTTATTCACGACAGTGGCAGGGGTATCCTGAGATTGCAGCGAATTGTTGTAACTGGCGGCTCGATGTCGGAGTGAATCGAGCACATCCTGCGGCAGAAAATTATCGACTGAGGAGCCCAGAGCCTGATGAATATCGACACCGAACATTCGTTCGCAGGCAGGGTTGAAGGCGGTGATCTTGATGTGTTCATCAATCGTCATCACACCATTGAAAGATGCGTTCAGCACCGTGACCAGTTGCCGGCTGGTTTGCCCGATGTCGGCAATGACATTGTTGATGCCGCGATTCACGATGCTGTTGATGTGCACTCGCATGAAAGCATCGAGCATGGATTGCAACCGGTCGAGAAGCACCAGATCGAAGCGAAGCTCGGCATTGGCCACGAATAACAAAGCTCGCACTTCATCCTTCTCGCGTATCGGCAGCAAGGCAAAGGAGCGTACGCGTGGATGACAACTGGGCAGATTGGATGTCAGCAGACTGGCTGCATTATTCGAAAAAATGGCTTTGCCGCTGGATATGACGTCCATCAACAGGCTATCCGGCTGACGATGAAGTAGCGTGTCGTGTTGCCTGGAGGCAGAGCCGCCGGTCTCTAGTGATACCACTGCATCCAGTTTCAGCAGCAGACCCGTGCTGGCCTGTGAGGGTTCCAGGCGCAGTACACAGCCATAGCTTGCATCAATGAGGCGTAATGACTCAATGATCAGCTCTTCACCCAGTTCACGCAAGGACAAGGCACGCGCTACCCGATCGCCGACTCGTTCGAGGAATCGGATCTGGATATTGTCTACAGCTTGTCGCACCTCGTGATCGGCACGCCTCTCTGTTCCAGTATCACTCACACGAATCGGTATTCCTGTAATCCACTCCACGCGGATATTGTGCTCTCCTCAGAAGTGAGGTGAGCCAATCACTCTATAACGAACAGGGGGAATTGCCCAACTGTTCAATCTAGTGTAGTGCAAGCATGACCATGTGAAGCGAGGAGACCTGTTATGACGTCATCGGATATGTACACATAGTGTCAGGAATGCAATCTGAAAAATTGCTGTATTGCTGTTATCTGACCCTCATCACCGGGTGGGCAGGCCACGATCGGATCCTTCGAAAAGCCGAACAGTTTCGCCTTCTCGATAGCTCGTTGACTGTTTACCACCAATGGTAGCTGCAGCACGCCAGGTAAGTGCTGGCCGGTCAGGATTACCAGGTTATCCAAAGACTCGTTACTGGTAACGCTAATCAGATCCAGTGGCTTTTTGTCGAGAATTGTTGCAATTAAATGCATGTTTTTACTGGGTATTTCACGGCGGTACAGATCCATTTCCGACACTTGCCAGCCTGATGTTCGCAACTGACTGCTGATCAGATCACGTCCACCTTGACCTTTGATCAGCAACAAGCGAGCAGGTAAGTGATGGCTGAGTTGCGCCAGGTAGGCTTCACTGTTGAAAGGGGCCTGTGGAATCAGTGCCAGGGGTTGGTTGAGTGTCTGCAAGGCTCTGGCGGTGGCGGCACCAATGGCATGTATAGCAACGCCATCCCAGGGCAGTGGTCGCTGTGCATGGGCAAAATTCACAGCATTGGCACTGGTGAACAGCACGATATCAAATCGTACTTGAGGATCATCCTGCAATGGTGTACCGGGTAACGATGCAATGCTCAGGCAGGGCAGGTGACTGACCGTGAAACCCAGAGCCTGCAGCTTGTGCGAAAAAGCGTGATGTTGCCCGGTCGGCCGTGTGTTCAGGATATGCGGTGATGATGAAAACATGGTCTCGATTGTCTGCTTCCGGTACCCGAGTTCGAGTCTAATCAGTACACTTGTACCAGTATGCACCAGACAATTTGATTATGAACTCTACAGATCAACCCACGCAAGCTGACGGTAACGCAGCCCCCCAGACTTCAACGACCAACTCGCAATGGGGAGGACGTTTCAGCGAATCGACCGACGAATTCGTGCAAGCGTTTACCGCATCGGTGCAATTCGATCAACGCATGTACCGCCAGGACATAGCGGGTTCACGGGCGCACGCCACTATGCTGGCGCGCATCGGCGTGCTCAGTGAAGAGGACCTTGCAGCCATCATCGGTGGACTGGATGCGATCGAAACTGATATCGCAGAAGGTAACTTTACCTGGTCTATCGCACTCGAAGACGTACACATGAACATCGAGGCTGCTCTCACAGCCCGCATCGGCGACGCCGGTAAACGGCTACATACGGGTCGATCGCGTAATGACCAGGTGGCGACGGACATTCGTCTGTACATGCGTGATGCCTGTGACGCCTCTGCCGGTGAGTGCACCCGTCTTCTGGAAGGTTTACTGACACTGGCGCAAAAGCATACGGCCACCATCATGCCGGGTTTCACTCATTTGCAGACCGCTCAACCAGTTACCTTTGGTCATCACGTCATGGCCTGGTTCGAGATGCTGCTGCGCGACCTGGAACGACTCGGTGATACTCGCCGTCGCTTGAACCGCATGCCATTGGGTGCGGCTGCTCTGGCCGGAACTTCCTACCCGATAGACCGTGAAGTGACCCGCGAGTTGCTGCAGTTCGATGCGGTTTGCGAAAATTCCCTGGACGCGGTGAGTGATCGCGACTTTGCGATTGAATTTTGTTCCAACACCGCTATCTGCCTGATGCATCTGTCCCGCATTGCCGAAGAACTGGTTCTGTGGATGTCGGCGCAATTTCGTTTCATTGATCTGCCGGATCGCTTCTGCACTGGATCTTCGATCATGCCGCAGAAAAAAAATCCCGATGTGCCAGAACTGGTGCGTGGCAAGACCGGTCGAGCTTATGGCAATCTGATGTCATTGCTGACGCTCATGAAAAGTCAGCCGCTGGCCTACAACAAGGATAATCAGGAAGACAAAGAACCATTGTTCGATTCTGTGGACACCCTGCTTGGCTGCCTGCGTGCATTCGCAGATATGCTGCCAGCTATCCAGGTCCGTGAAGACTCAATGCGTGCCGCGGCCAGAGATGGTTTTTCAACGGCGACTGATCTTGCTGACTATCTGGTGCGCAAGGGTCTGGCTTTTCGCGATGCGCACGAGGTTGTGGGCTCTGCCGTTGCGCATGGTGTCCAGCATTCGCTGGATCTGGCTGATATGTCGCTGGAAGTGCTGCAGGGCTTTGATGAGCGAATCGAGGCCGATGTCTTCGATGTACTGACCCTGGAAGGGTCAGTCAATGCGCGCCGCCATATCGGCGGCACTGCCCCAGAGGCTGTCAGCGGCGCGATCGAACGGGCCAGAACGCGCCTGCTCAGTGCTTACATGCCGAACTGACGCTTCAACCAGTTGGATACATCGACTACTTCATCGGCACTGACGCTGTGTGCCATGGGGTAGTCGTGCCATTCAAGTGCAATCCTGTTTTCAAGCATCACGTCGCGAGATTGCACAGCATGTTGCATCTGGATGACATCGTCCTGTTGTCCATGTGCCATGAAGACGGGAACAGATCGGCGCTCCTCGGTGATGAGGGGCAAGGTAATGTCCTGAATCGGCAAGTAGGTGGATAAAGCCAGAATGCCGCCAAGCGTGTGCTTGCCAGTCAGTCCTTCATACAATGCAATGGCACCGCCTTGTGAAAAGCCTGCCAGTGTGATGTTGCGTGCTGCAACGCCAAGTTCGATCTGATGATCAATAAGATCGCTGACGAGGCTGGCAGATTCACTGATGCCGGCGCTGTCCTGTTGACGGCTGCCAAAGTCCATCGAGTTGATGTCATACCAGCCACGCATGGCTGCGCCACCATTGACGGTAATGGGCCGAACTGGCGCATGAGGAAATAGAAAACGTACACCGGGACGTGCCAGTAACTGCAGTTCTGGAACGATGGGTTCGAAGTCGTGGCCGCTTGCACCCAGGCCGTGTAGCCAGATTACGGTGTACTCGACTTGTTCGGCGGTATTGATTTCAATGCAATCGAGCAGTTTCTGGGACATGGCTTAGTACTGCTCTGGCGTGGTTAATGGGCGAGGCGAGTATACTCCAAAGCCCCCTTATCGAGAGTATTGGCATGAAACGGCAAAATATGAACGGATTCATCTGCATCTTGCTGCTGTCTGTTTTTCTGGTTTCCTGCGGCAATAAAGGTGATCTGTTTCTCATTGCCGATCCCATCAGTCAGCAGGATATGCAACAACTCCAGCAAAGCCTGAATACTGATGACATACCCACCGGTGATGCCGTGGATGTGGATGATCAGGATGTCTACAAGAAGCCGCTCAAAGATAGTGACGATACATCTGGCGCGTCGCCAGTCGATAAATAAACGGGATTTCCCCGAAGAATTCAACAGCTGAAACTAACAATGACTGCCTTTCATCGCCAAGCCGGATCGCTCATGAGCGACCAGAAAACGCTGACATCCCTGGCCGAGGAGTTTGGCACCCCGCTGTATGTCTACAACCGCAAAGCCATCGAACAGGCCTGGCAGGAATTTGCCCAGGCGCTGGAAGGTCATCGCCATCTGATCTGTTATGCGGTCAAGGCCAATAGTAATCTGGCTATTCTGAATATTCTAGCGCGTCTTGGCTCGGGCTTCGATATCGTCTCTGAAGGGGAATTGAAACGCGTGTTGGCGGCCGGCGGTGAGCCGGGCAAGATTGTCTTTTCCGGTGTTGGCAAAAGCACCCGTGAGATGGCGGCGGCTCTGGAGGCTGGTATCCGATGCTTCAATGTGGAGTCCGACTCAGAGCTTGAACGTCTGGCAGAAGTGGCGGCCGCCCACGGTGTCGTGGCTCCCGTGTCACTGCGTATCAACCCTGATGTGGATGCCATGACGCATCCCTATATTTCGACAGGATTGAAGGAAAACAAATTCGGTATCGGCATGGCCCATGCCATGGATACCTACCGGCGCGGTGCTTCTCTGGCCTCCCTGAATATCAAGGGAATCGATTGTCACATCGGTTCGCAGTTGACCAATCTGGAACCTTACGCCGATGCTATCGCTTTGCTGATAGACATGGTTGATCGCCTGGACGGTGAAGGTATCCATCTGTCTCATGTCGACATAGGGGGCGGTCAGGGTATTGCCTATACCAGCGAGGAATCACATCTGAATATCGCCAGCTGGGCTGACTGCGTCGTACAGGCAATCGGTGACAGGGATCTGGAAATTCTGGTCGAACCCGGTCGTTACATCGTGGGTCAGGCAGGTGTGTTGTTGACTCGGGTGGAGTACCTGAAGAGCAATGAAGATCGACATTTTGCCGTTGTGGATGCTGCCATGAACGATCTCATCCGACCGGCGTTGTACAGCGCCTGGCAAGGCATCGAAGAGGTGGAAACACTGGAGCGGGAGTCAAAAATCTATGATGTTGTGGGTCCGATCTGCGAGTCGGCCGATTTTCTCGGCAAGCAACGCGAACTGGCAATTGCTCAGAACGATTTGCTGTGTGTCCGCTCTTCAGGCGCCTATGCCTCTGTAATGAGTTCCAATTACAACACACGAGCACGCGCAGCCGAGGTCATGGTAAGTGGTGATGATGCGACTCTGGTACGTGCTCGTGAGGATATCGATGCCTTGTTTGCGAACGAATTCATGCTGCCATGAAGTCCATTGAATTTACCAAGATGCACGGTCTTGGCAATGATTTCATGGTCATTGACAATCTCCGGCAAGGGCTTGAACTGAGCCCGCAGCAGATACTCAGCCTCTCGGACAGGCATACCGGTATCGGTTTTGATCAGCTGCTGGTGGTGGAGCCTGCCAGTGTTGATGGTGTCGAGTTCGACTACCGGATTTTCAATGCTGACGGCACCGAAGTGGAGCATTGTGGCAACGGTGCACGTTGCTTTGCCCGCTTTGTCAGTGATCGTGGCATGACGAAAAATCGATCCATCCGCGTAAATACCTGTAATGGCGTGATAACGCTTGTCTTGCAAGATAATGGAGAGGTCATGGTGCAGATGGGCGTGCTGGTTTTCGAGCCTGCCGGGGTGCCTTTTCTAGCCGACAATGAGGCGCTTTTCTACGATCTTGAAGTCGCTGGGGAAAACTTTCAGGTAGGTGCTGCCAGTGTCGGTAATCCGCATGTGTTGCTACAGGTTGATGATGTTGATTCCGCCGAAGTTGAGCGTCTGGGACCATTGATTGAAAGTCACCCACGTTTTCCAAGACGGGTCAACGTCAGTTTCATGCAAATAATTGACAGACAAAATATTCGTCTGCGAGTCTTCGAAAGAGGGGTTGGTGAGACGCAAGCTTGTGGCAGCGGAGCCTGTGCTGCCGTGGCTATAGCGCATCGACAAGGAAAACTTGACAATTCGGTGTCTGTGACCTTACCCGGAGGCGAATTGAAAATACATTGGCCAAATGAAAAGACATCAATTGAAATGACGGGCCCATGTTCTACAGTCTTTGAAGGACAAACGAGAATGTAGAAAAACATGCAACCCGAACAAGCTGATCTGAGCCAGGTATTGACCGATGATGATGTACTCCGGTTTCTGAGTAGAAACCCTGAATTCTTCGTCAACAATCAGGACATTCTGCCAAGACTGCGCATACCCCATGAGACAGGTAGTGCAGTCTCTCTGATCGAAAGGCAAGTCAGCGTACTGCGTGGCAAATGCGGAACACTGGAAAACAGCCTGCGTGACCTGATCGGTGTTGCACGTGAAAACGAATCCTTACACCAGCGCCTGCACGTTTTGATCCAGGAAATCATTTCAGCCAGAAATCTCAACAAGATTGTCGATCTGACACGAGCCAGCCTGCAACAGAACTTCAACGCCGACGATGTTCATCTGCTGCTGTTCTGCACGGAGCCCAAAAAACCTGCTGTACGTAAGCGTACAAGCGCTGTGAGCGCGGCAAAGAGTGCGACCAAGGCTGCACCTCGGGTACGCACTCAAAAGCCGATTGAGGGCACGCAAATTGTGCCGCACGATGATTCGGCGCTAGAGCTGTTCAGTGAGTTGTTCGCCAATGCTGAGACGATTTGTGGTCTGCCGAGCGAAGAGCAACTATCGAGCCTCGTCGGTCAGGATCATTCCGATGTCGCCTCCGCTGCCTTGATACCACTGCAACATGAAAGACCACTGGGCGTCATCATACTGACCAGTCGTGACGAGTCGCGCTTTGCATCGGGCAAGGGTGTGATGTTCCTGAATCACCTGGGGCAATTGCTAAGTCGCAGATTGGCAACCTACGGCACCATTTTACCTGTAACGGTCGCGTGAAGATGGACAAGGCCAGAGAGGACAACGCTGGCTCTGTCATGATGGAGGAGGATGCTCAGGCTGCCGAGCAGGAAGACTCTGTCTTTCAGTCTGCCATTGACCAATACCTTGAAGATCTGCGCGTTGCTCGCCGGAGTTCACCGCACACTGTCAGCAACTATGCGCGCGATCTGCATGCGATTGCTCGTTCAGCTCAGACCAGAGAGGTTGACGGTTGGCGGAATCTGACGGCCGATCATGTTCGCAGCATCATCGCTGAACAACATCGTGATGGCATATCGGGCCGTAGTCTGGCTCGCCGTCTATCTGCGTTACGGGGTCTCTACAATTTTCTGATGGGGCAGGGTCTGTGTGAGGTAAATCCTGCGCAAGACATTCTGGCACCCAAGGACAAGAAAGCCCTGCCCGCGACGCTGGACCCGGACGAGGTCAGCAGGCTACTGGCACAGAACCTCAACGATCCGATGATCTGTCGTGATCTTGCCATGTTCGAATTGATGTATTCATCTGGTCTACGGCTGGCTGAACTGGTCAGCATTGACTTGGCAGATCTGGATCTGAGTGTCGGTCAGGTTCGTGTTACAGGTAAAGGCGGCAAGGTTCGTGACTTGCCTGTGGGTGAGCATGCAGTCAACGCCGTCAACAAGTGGCTGGGATATCGTCGTAGTCTGCCAGGAGCTGATGATAGGGCGGTTTTTCTCAGTTCCCGGGGGCAGAGAATTGCGCCGCGCACCGTACAGATGCGGTTGAAGAAACTGGCTGAGTCTCAGGGGCTCGAGCGTGACTGCTATCCGCATATGCTACGGCATTCATTTGCCAGCCATCTGCTGGAGAGCAGTGGCGATCTGCGGGCAGTACAGGAATTGCTGGGCCACGCCGATATCAGCAGTACTCAGATCTACACGCATCTGGATTTTCAACACCTGGCGCAGGTGTATGACGAGGCGCATCCCCGTGCGAAACGCAAAGGCGTACCAGAGGACAGTTAAGGTGCCTGAGACTTCGTGAAATCAATAGTGATTGCTTCACGAGTTCCAAGGAGTGTTCCGGGGGCGTTAGCGTTATCCGTCAGTCAATGAAAATTGACTGAACAGCCCGTTGGCCTGCAGACATTTACGCAACTGTACCTGGCGCGACCTGTCGCCCTGAGAGGCCAGTAGACGGTCGCCGGACTGGTAGAGATAGGATGGCATCAGAATGGTCTGCATGACCGTGCGTTGCACCTTGCAGGCAATGATCAGTGCGTTTTCACCGACAGACTCTGGTTCCTGAACCGCATCGGCAGCCATTTGATCAATGTCGTGGCGATTGATGAGTGTGTTGCGAGTGACATTGACGGGCAGCAGGCTGGTGGCCAGATATTCCACACCCATACAGATACCCTCGGTGCCTCTGGCATGTACCCAGCGCACAACGCCCAACAGCGCATTGATCTTGCTGCTTTCACGTTCATCCGGACCGCGCAGAGGCTTGTTGAGTTCAGTCACACTGATCAGTTCACCGACCTGTACCAACCCGGCCCGACATTGGGCACTGGCCAGGCACATGCCCTGCGAGGACTGATTGATGATGTTCCAGGTGGTCTCTTCCGGCGCGGGGGTTTCATCAGGCCGGTACAGCAGATGAGCGCAGACTTCCTTGTGTCCAAAAACCACACGACGTGGTTCATGCAGAATCTGTCGGCACGATCGACGGTGTCGAGTGCGTGACAGAGCGACGTGCAGACGTGCCAGGGACTGACGTTCCAGCACATCGTTACCCAGAACACCGGTCGGGTTAGGCCGAATTCGGGATGAATACTTGTCAATGCGATAGAGCACGGGAGCAATACTGAACCAGCGTATCTGATCGGCGACATCGCTCAGCAGGCTCAACGCGGGTTCAGGTCGTGAACCCTGGCGTAGATTGATGGCGTAATCGGTGGATTGCAGGGTGGTTTTTTCACGCCCCTTTTCGATGTAGACGTCAGCCACACAAGTACGCAGGAAATCCAGTACCAGTTGCAACTGTCGAACACGTTGCTGTGTCAGGTCGGCAACACTGACCAGCAGGATGAAACGGTAGTGATCCTGCAAAGAGAGCAGCTCGGAACCCTGACGGCTCGATAGCAGCAGATGCTCCTCGGCCAGCGCATACAACTGATGTGCGTCCTGGATAAGTGCATCGGGAATTCGACGGTAGGCATGTGCCACAGATTCTGCTTGTCGTGCCAGAGCCTGCATGGCACGCCGGGCATCATCTGCCAGCGGCTCTTTGCTGTCTGACAGCAGAATCTTGAAAGCAAAGGCTTCTTCTCGCAACAATGCGTCCCGCAGTCTGGCACTACGTGAAAATTCACGTGTCAGTGGCAGCGGCTGAGCATGGCTTAGCTCACTCAGATGCACGTGCAGCTCTCGAAGCACTGGAATGAAGCAACTGAGCACGGCGCGCCGTTGATCAACGTCGTTGTGCAGACGGTTACTATGCTTGAGACCGCGATACACTTCGCGGGCGTCGGATTCGGCCTCCAGTGGGCGAAGGTCCTTCAGCCACGCCGCAACCCCATCCGGGTTGACAGGGAAGCTACCGGTGTCAGCGACAGTACGATGTGGAACAGTGAGTTGCATGGCGCGAGGCTATCACACGGACACTGTAGAGTACCGTATACAGTGCACGTCTGGTGCGGTTGAAAGGTCGATCAACAGGTACACTGATGATCTTCTGGTACTTAGGATAGTCTCCTGGTGCTTATTATTTTCACGTTTTCATACTGAATGCGTGTTCAACGAGGATAGATGTTGTGGAACAGTTCCGCGGAACCACGATTTGCTCGGTACGCCGTGGCAATCAGGTTGTCATCGGTGGTGACGGTCAGGTGAGCATGGGTAATGTGATCATGAAGGGCAATGCACGCAAGGTGCGACGCCTGTATCGTGACAAGGTGCTGGCTGGTTTTGCCGGTGGTACCGCAGATGCCTTTACTCTGTTTGAACGCTTTGAAGCCAAACTTGAAGCCCATAATGGCCAATTGACACGCGCGGCAGTGGAACTGGCCAAAGATTGGCGTACCGACCGTATGTTACGTCGCCTTGAGGCACTGCTGGCCGTGGCAGATGAAACGGCCTCACTGGTAATCACAGGCAATGGTGATGTGATCGAGCCCGAAGGTGGCATCATTGCCATTGGCTCGGGCGGCGACTTTGCCAAGTCGGCCGCACGTGCCCTGCTTGAACACACAGAATTGTCCGCGCAGGAGATCGTCCGTCATAGCCTTGAAACGGCGGCAGACATCTGTATCTATACGAATAACAATTTGACGATTGAAACTCTGGATTTCTAGATTACATATGTCCAACATGACACCGCGCGAGATCGTACAAGAGCTCGACAAGCACATCATCGGCCAGGCCAACGCCAAGCGCGCAGTGGCAATTGCACTGCGCAATCGCTGGCGCCGGCAGCAGCTTGATGACTCTCTCAAGAACGAGATCACGCCCAAGAACATTCTGATGATCGGGCCAACAGGTGTTGGCAAGACAGAAATTGCGCGTCGCCTGGCTAAACTGGCGAATGCGCCTTTCATCAAGGTCGAGGCCACCAAATTTACCGAAGTAGGTTATGTCGGCCGTGATGTCGAATCGATTATTCGCGATCTGGCAGATGTGGCGCTCAAGGAGACTCGTGAGCAGGCCATGCAAAAATTGCGCAACCGGGCTGAAGATGCTGCCGAGGAGCGCGTACTGGATATCCTGCTGCCACCCGCCACGAAGGTGGGTTTCAGTGTTGAGGAAACCACGGAAAGCAGCACCCGGCAGAAATTTCGCAAAAAACTGCGTGAAGGCGATCTGGATGACAAGGAAATCGAAATAGAGGTCCGACAACAGTCCGCTGGCGTAGAAATCATGGCGCCACCGGGAATGGAAGAAATGTCGCAGCAGCTGCAGGGCATGTTTCAGAATATGGGTGGTGGCCAGGCCAAGAAGCGCAAACTGCCCATTCGTGAGGCGATCAAGCATCTGATTGATGAGGAAGCAGCCAAGCTACTCAACGAGGATGAAATCAAGGCGCAGGCCCTGGAGAATATCGAGCAGAACGGTATCGTGTTCATCGATGAAATCGACAAGGTGGCACGTGGTGGCGAACGTACCAGCGGTGCGGATGTTTCACGCGAAGGTGTGCAGCGTGATCTGCTACCTCTGATAGAAGGCAGTACCGTGTCGACCAAGTTCGGTATGGTCAAGACGGATCACATTCTGTTCATTGCCTGTGGTGCCTTTCACCTGTCCAAGCCTTCAGATCTGATTCCCGAACTGCAAGGACGTTTACCGATCAGAGTCGAACTGGAAGCACTTACCACGCAGGATTTCCAGCGCATACTCAGCGAACCCGATGCATCACTGAGCGAGCAGGCCATTGCCTTGATGGGCACCGAAAAAGTGAATCTGGAATTTACCAACGATGGTATTTCACGAATCGCCGAAGTGGCCTGGCAGGTTAATGAGAGCACCGAGAATATTGGCGCTCGTCGTCTGCATACCGTGATGGAGCGTTTGCTGGAATCAGCTTCCTTCGATGCTTCTGATTCGGCTGGCACAACCGTTACCGTCAATGCAGACTATGTCGACAGCCACCTGGGCAACCTGGTGCAGGATGTCGATCTGAGTCGGTATATCCTGTAAGCAGCCCAGACACTACTGATTATCATGGCAAGACCTACTGACATCAAACTACACCAGAAGAGCCGGGTGCTGGAACTGCATTTTGACGATGGCTTCGAGTGCAACCTGACCTGTGAGTATCTGCGGGTAAACTCGCCATCGGCCGAGGTGCAGGGGCATGGACCCGGTCAGGAAGTACTGCAGGTAGGCAAGGAAAATGTTGGCATCACGGCGCTGACACCCAGCGGCAACTATGCTCTGAAAATCCATTTTGATGATGGCCACGATTCAGGCCTGTTCACCTGGCAGTACCTGCATGGTCTGGGCAAGCATTACGAGGAAAACTGGCAACGTTATCTGGACAAGCTTCAGGCTGCTGGCAAGTCACGTAAAGCCTGATCCGATATTCGGTTCAGGTTTCAATACTACAAGTACACAGTTGCAGTACCTTTCAATGAACGGGCAAAGCGCCGGGAAAGACAGACAATGTCGGTGATTGATAGCCAGGACAAGCATGACGTGAACGACGACAAGACACATTTTGGCTATCAGACAGTAGATGCCGATGCCAAGGCTGGCATGGTAGGCCAGGTATTCGATTCGGTAGCGGCCAAGTACGACGTCATGAACGATCTCATGTCCTTTGGCGTGCATCGTATCTGGAAACGTTTCACCATAGATCAATCGGGTGTTCGTCCTGGTCAGTCGATTCTGGATATTGCCGGTGGTACCGGCGACCTGGCCGGCAAGTTCTCGAAGCGCGTTGGCAAAGACGGTCTGGTTGTACTCGCTGATATCAACTCATCCATGTTGCGGGTAGGACGCGATAAGCTGATGGATATTGGTCTTGTGGGCAATATCGATTTTACCCAGGCCAATGCCGAGGCCTTGCCTTTCGAGGACGATACCTTTGATTGCATTACGATCGCTTTTGGTCTGCGTAATGTGACAGACAAGGACAAGGCGCTGGTATCCATGAATCGGGTGTTGAAGCCAGGCGGGCGTTTACTGATTCTGGAGTTCTCCAAGCCTGTATTGCCATTGTTGAGCAAGGCCTACGACGCCTACTCTTTTGCGGCACTGCCAATAATGGGAAAACTGGTGGCCAACGATGCCGAGAGCTATCGGTATCTGGCCGAGTCGATTCGCATGCATCCGGACCAGGAGACGCTCAAGAGCATGATGGACGATGCCGGTTTTGGTGTCACCAGCTATCACAACCTGACGGGTGGCATCGTAGCCTTGCACAAGGGTTTCAAGATCTAGAAAGTAGTCGAAAACGAGCTTGCTGCCGACATGCCGCTACCTATGCCACTGAACGTTTTTCTTGAGCAAACCATTGAGGTGTTGCTCAAGCTGGACCCGGAGACTCGTGAAAGACTCGAGACTCTGGATGGCAAACTGATCAGAGTCAATGTGACCTCCCCGCCCATGTCGGTTACCGTATCGGTGACCGACGGGCGGGTGTATGTGGTTGCCGATGCCACAGAGGTTGCAGATACGACGATCAGTGGTTCGCTTGCGGCGTTGCGATCTCTACCGGGTGGCAATGAGGCTTTGTATCGGGGAGAGGTCACTCTGGAAGGAGACCTGGGCGCCGGACAGGAGCTGAAGCAGATCATCGCTGGTATTGATCCGGATTGGGAAGAACTGGTCTCACCTCTGGTGGGCGATACTCTGGCATACAGACTGGGTACTGCAGGTCGCCACCTTGGGGCCTGGCTGGAGCGAACCCGATCAAGCTTGCAACAGAACACCAGCGAATATCTTCAGGAAGAAGCTGAATTGCTGGCACCCAATTCGGAAGTACGTGATTTCTGTAATCAGATCGATGACGTTCGCGCGCGAGCCGATCGGCTAGAGGCGCGATTGCGCAAGCTGGAACGGGCTACGGCGAGGGATGCTACATGATAGGCAGGGTGGCACGGTTCGCACGTATCGAACAGGTGATGGTCAAGTACGCTCTGGAAGAGTTGATTCTGGAGCAGACTCGTGCCCGCAGTCTGAAGCATCTGTTTCTGTTGTCGCCAACTCGCTGGATGTCTGCCGAAACGCGGGCCTTGCCGCGAGGTGTGCGCATTCGGATGGCACTGGAGGAGCTGGGTCCGGTTTTCGTCAAGTTGGGGCAAGTGCTCTCTACCCGGCGTGATTTACTGCCTGACGATATTGGTGATGAGCTGACCATTCTGCAGGATAAGGTCAAGTCATTCCCCAGTCCGATTGCCCGTGCACAAATAGAAAGTGCATTGGAGGCGACCATTGCTGAGGTTTTCAAGGATTTCGAGGACATACCGATCGCATCGGCCTCCGTGGCTCAGGTGCATGGCGCGGTACTGCATGATGGTAGTGAGGTCGTGGTCAAGGTCTTGCGCCCTGGTATCAAGGAGGTCATCCGTCGAGATGTCAGCCTCATGTATCTGCTGGCTGATATGGCGGCACTGGTTCTGGAGGATGGCAAGCGTCTACGTCCTCGAGAGGTAGTGGCTGAGTACGACAGAACCATTCACGATGAACTGGATCTGGTGGCCGAGGCAACCAATGCCGTCGTGCTGCGCAACAATTTCAAGGATTCAAAAACACTCTACATTCCGGAAATCTACTGGGAGTACACGCGTAGTTCCGTCATGGTTCAGGAACGCATCAGCGGCATACCGATTCGCGATGTCAAAGCCATGGCCGAGATTGGCATGGACATGAAAAAACTGGCAGAGCACGGTGTGGAAATTTTCTACACGCAGGTGTTCGATCACAATTTTTTCCATGCAGATATGCATCCTGGCAATATCTTCGTATCACGCGAGCACCCGGAACACCCACAATACATCGCCGTTGATTTCGGTATCGTCGGTTCACTGACTGATGAGGATCAACGCTACATCGGTGAGAATCTACTGGCCTTCTTCCAGCGAGATTACCGACGGGTCGCACAGTTGCATATTGACTCGGGCTGGGTGCCCAGGGATACACGAGTCAGTGAACTGGAAGCCGGGGTCCGGGCAGTGTGCGAGCCTATATTCGAAAAGCCGTTGTCGGAAATATCCTTTGGCCACGTGTTACTGCAACTGTTTCATGTGGCCCGCCGTTTCGAAATGGAGGTGCAGCCACAACTGGTGCTGTTGCAGAAAACCCTGCTTAATATCGAGGGTTTGGGGCGGCAGTTGTATCCGGATCTGGACCTTTGGGCTACGGGCAAGCCATTTCTGAAACGCTGGGTTCTGAAACGCAATAATCCGCAGACGATTCTCAAGCGATTCGTTGATCAGGCACCTGCCATACTTAAAGTCATGCCCGAGCTGCCCATGATGATGCATGATTTCATCGATATGCAGAACAAGACCATGCACAAGGAGCTGGCCGAGAGTGATCGGCATTCACACCGCTCGGGAAGTGGTCGAGGCCGAGGCCGGAGGGAGTCATCAGGTAAGGCTCTGCGATACAGCATCACAGGGGCGGCAGCACTGATATCCGCGGCAATGCTGAGCAGTGCATTTGTGATGAGTGCCACAGCTGCGGTGCCCTATTGGGTTGGCTTTGTAGCACTGGTCGGAGTTGTCTATCTGGTGGTGGGGTTACGCCAAACCTGATTAAACGGTACTTGCACACATTTCTGAAATTACCTGTCTAGCGGGTAAATGTTCTGGCAGCAAGGTTGCTATGAGTCTTTTACAACTCAGCGAATTTCAGTGAAGAGCGCATGCACAAGACTAAAATTGATCCTATCTGGGACGAAGGAATTTCGTCATATCTGATAGGAGAACATGAACGTTTGAAGGCTCCGCTGACAATCGATGATCTGCAGGGATTTGCCAATCAGCATGCAGTTCGCATCGGCGATATTCTGGAGACTTTGTACCTGATGACCATTTATGGTGAATGGCAATATGCCGATCTGGAAGGCGTCACTCTGGAGCTGAATGAGGTGGCACTTGACGAGCTATACGCCAAGGGGCGACTGGGTCGTGAGGATCTGGTGGATTTCGACGGTGTCTGGTCGCCCGTAGATTGATCTCCTAATGTTCGATCGCAGCAGGCGTGTCTTCTTCACCAACGCCATCCTGGAAAAAATCGACCTTGCCGGTTTCCAATGAGTATTCGGCACCGACGATTTTCAAGCCCTCGTGAGCGATGAGATTTTCCAGTATCTGGGACCCATGCTTGAGGTGGGCAACCGAGGCTCGGATGTTGGCTCGGGTGGCCAGTTGAATCAGTCTTTCTTCATCACTCTCAAGACCGGCTTCCATAAGCGTCTGAACCGAAGGCTGGATGCGGTTGACGATGGATTGCAGGTTGGGTGAGCGATTTGCAGAAGGTTGCTTGAGTTCACTGACAGTGGCTCGGATAGCACCGCACTGAGTGTGACCCAGTACGACAACCAGGCGGGCGCTGTGTGCGACTGCGGAGAACTCGACGCTGCCCAGTAGTGAAGGCGCAACGATATTGCCGGCAACCCGAATGACGAACAGATCACCCAGGCCCTGGTTGAATACAATCTCGGCTGGGACACGCGAGTCGGAACAGCCCAGAATGATGGCGAATGGGTTTTGCTGTTCGACAAGATCAGCGCGTCGGGTTTGACCCGTCACGACTGAAAGGTCGTCAACATCGGCCACGAATCGGGCGTTGCCCAGCTTTAGTCGGGAGAGAGCTTCGTCTGCAGGTATCATGAGTCTGAGTATACCCATAAGGCGATGAAAACAGATATTTACGAATCGCAAGGTATAGGAAAATCATGCACAAGCGCCTGATTATGGTGCCAACGTATTGGAAACACTCATGAGCTACGCTGTTCTGCAAAGTCTGCTGGCGCACAGAGCGACGCTGACTATCGGGATTGTGCTGTGTGCACTGCTATTGCGCGGACTGCTTATCCGCCGCATCCGTAAAACCAGAACCATTCTGACATCGTCTGAACGACGAGCGATGTCAACAGTGCACATGAGCTCCGTTATCTTCATTCTGGTGACGGTCTTCGTTTTGTGGTTGCCGCAGATACAGAACTTCATCTTGTCGATTACGGCCATCGCGGTTGCACTGGTCATTGTCACCAAAGAGCTCTCGATCTGTCTGCTGGGAGCCATTGTCACGAGAACCAGTCGCGCATTTTCCATAGGCGACTGGATTTCAGCAGGGACACATTTTGGCGAAGTCATCGAGCGTAACTTCATGACGACGACGATTCAGGAAATTGAACGACGTAGTTTTACCTATACCGGTCGCACGGCGGTTATACCCAATAGTCTGTTTCTGAGCATTGCGGTTACCAATCAGAACTTCCTGCGTCGATATCAATTCCACAGCTTTGATATCACGATTGAACCAGATGCCTTTCCGATTGATGCTGAGGACAAGCTGCAGGCGCGCATTGAAGCTCTGACCGTCCATTTTATTGATACCGCACAGCGCTACAACAAGATGCTGGAGCAGCGCACGGGAATTGATATTCCCGATGCCAAGCCGACGGTCGAATTCTCTACCAATGAAGCTGCAAAGCTTGTAACGACGCTGTCCATTTTTTGCCCAACCGATGAAATAGCAACACTGGAGAAAGCCATGATGAAAGAGTTTTTCGAGTGGTACCGGGTTAATAGAGACCAGAAAACCTCTCGTGTCGGGTGAGCCAGGAGTGGATCCTCGTGCAATGATCTTCGGTTTCAGCGTCCAGGCGGATGGCCGAGTGATTGAGCTGGATTGGGAGGCTGTAAAGCAACTTGATGTCATCGGTGTCAATCAGTGGCACTGGGTTCACCTGAACCGCTTGTCGCCCGAGGCGCAAGCCTGGTTGAGGGAGCGGGGTGCGCCTGATGATCAGGTGCTTGCAGCGTTACTGCAGGAAGACACTCGGCCACGTATCGTGCGCCACGAAGACGGTTTTTTGCTGAATCTGCGTGGAGTCAATCTGAATGATGGTGCAAATCCGGAAGACATGATCTCATTGCGTATGTGGGCGACAGAGCACTATGTGATAACCACGCGTGCGCATCGTATTCTTGCCGCCGAGGATGTCCGTGATCTGTTCAGAGCAGGGAACCCGCCAGATTCCAGCGGTAGTCTGATCTCGCTGATTGTAAAACGACTGGTGGCCCGCATGGGACCCGTCATAGCGGAAATGGATGACGAGGTGGACGAGCTGGAAGAGCAGTTGCTCACTACATCGACCACGACATCACGAGCCAGCGTCAGTGCCTTTCGTCGCATGGTGGTGACACTGAGACGCTACATGTCGCCTCAACGGGAAGCTCTGGCCGGATTTTTGCGCGATAGTGATGAGTTCCTGGTGGGCGATGACCGGCATTCACTACGAGATTCACAGGATGCGCTGATACGCCTGCTGGAAGATCTGGACATGATTCGTGAACGAGCATTGTTGTTACAGGAGCAGATAGTGGAGCAACGTGGTGAAGCCATGAATGCCCGCCTGTTTGTATTGTCTGTGATTTCAGCCGTTTTTCTGCCACTGGGATTTTTTACAGGCCTGTTTGGCGTCAATGTCGCTGGCATGCCCGGTGTCGAAAACCCGCTGGCGTTCGGCATGTTGTGCTTGGCAATGGTCCTGTTTGCGTTGCTGATCGTTTGGTTGTTTCGCCGCCTGCGGTGGATCTGAAAAGCGTGTTCAGGAATGGATAAACGTTCTTTGCATCAGATAACTGGATAAATACTCAGGTTTCCTGCTGCGTTCTGCGCTGTCCGTTGCTACCATGCAGCCATGGATGTATCAGACCTTATAGATTCCCTGAACGATGTACAGCGTCAGGCCGTTAGCGCTCCTCCGGGACACTTGCTGGTTCAAGCCGGTGCCGGTAGCGGCAAGACACGTGTGCTGGTGCACCGCATTGCATGGCTCAATAGGGTGGAAGGCATTTCGCCCTTCGGCATCATGGCGGTTACTTTTACCAACAAGGCGGCGCGTGAAATGCGATTGCGGGTTGAGCAATTGCTGGGTCAGCCTGTCGGGCCCATGTGGATAGGCACCTTTCACGGCATTGCACATCGATTTCTGCGCATGCATTGGCAGGAAGCCAAGTTACCGCAGGCATTCCAGATTCTCGATTCAGATGATCAGCTACGTGTCGTCAAGCGAGTGATTCGAACGCTGGAGCTGGATGAAACTCTTTTCCCGCCTCGCCAGGTTCAGTGGTTCATCAATGGTCACAAGGATGAAGGCCGCAGGCCTGCGCATATCGATGATGAAAATGATCCGATAACGGCACAATATATCCGTGTTTACACGGCCTACGAGGCAGCGTGTAAACGTGCAGGCGCGGTGGATTTTGCAGAATTGCTGCTAAGAGCACTGGAAACCTTACGAGATACGCCAGCTTTGTTGGCGCATTACCGCAAGCGTCTGCAACATTTACTGATTGATGAGTTCCAGGATACCAATGCTATTCAGTACGCCTGGATCCGCTTGCTGGCTGGCGATACAGGGCACGTTTTTGCCGTTGGTGACGATGATCAGTCCATCTATGCCTGGCGTGGTGCGCGGGTAGAAAACATTCTCAATTTCGACCAGGATTTTCCCGGTGCCGAATTGATACGACTGGAGCAGAACTATCGCTCTACCAGTAACATTCTCAATGCCGCCAATGCCCTGATTGACAAGAACCAGGGGCGTCTGGGAAAGAACCTCTGGACCGAAGGCGGCGCGGGTGAACTGATTACCCTGTACAACGCCTATAACGAAACCGATGAAGCAAGGTTCATCGTCGAAACCATTGTCGATCGTATCGCCGATGGCGCCATGCGACGTGACTGTGCCATTCTCTATCGCTCCAATGCCCAATCCCGCGTTATTGAGGAATACCTGGTAGCCGCCGGTGTTTCCTATCGGGTTTATGGCGGGCTGCGCTTCTTCGAACGTTCGGAAATCAAGGACACTCTGGCGTATCTGCGATTAGCCACCCACAGCTACGATGATGTCTCTCTGGAGCGCATCATCAACCAGCCGGCTCGCGGTATTGGTGACAAGACGGTAGGGGAGATCCGTAACGAGGCGCGTGCGCGCAACATCCCTCTGTGGGAAGCGGCTAACGAGCTGGTTAATGCAAAGCGTCTGAGTGGTCGCGCCAACACGGCGGTGGCCAAATTCCTGTCATTGATCGAGTCCATGCGAGAAGCCATTATCGAGCAGAGCTTGCCGCAACAGGTGCAGACGGTCAGTGAGCTGAGTGGTCTCATTGAGCATTTCAAGAAAGACACCAGCGATCGCGGACAAAGCCGGGTGGAGAACGTCGAAGAACTGTCCAATGCTGCTCGTACCTTCGCGCATCATAATGACGACGAACCTGAGATGAACGCCATTGACGAATTTCTCGCACATGCCGCATTGGAAGCGGGAGAGGGTCAGGCTGAAGCTGACGACAATGCCGTGCAGTTGATGACCTTGCACTCAGCCAAAGGGCTGGAATTTCCAGTGGTCTTCATGGCTGGAATGGAGCAGGGTCTGTTCCCTCATCAGCGCTCGGCAGAAGATCCGGTGCGCATGGAAGAGGAACGACGATTATGCTACGTGGGTATCACCCGGGCTGAGCGCAAGTTGTATATGTGCATGGCCGAACAACGGCGTCTGCATGGACGAGACCAGTACAACCCGCCATCAAAGTTCATCGCCGAATTGCCCGCAGAATTACTGGAAGAGATTCGACCACGCATGCAAGTCAGCACGCCGGTCTATCGGCCAAAGCCTTCCACACGATTTGTCGAAGAGGCGAATGATACGGGACTCAGTGTCGGCCAGATGGTCAAACACGGCAAGTTCGGTGTGGGTGTGGTGCTTGATCAGGAAGGTCGTGGCAAACAGGCCCGTGTTCAGGTCAATTTCGAAGAGGCTGGCAGCAAATGGCTGGTGCTGGCCTACGCCAATCTGCAGCCGGTCTGAGCCGGTCAAGAGCAGGAGCCTGTTCGAGAATATGTCGGCCTTCGGGCCGGCCGCCATCATCAGCAAGCCCCGTTACTCTGGCTTTGAATAACTTCAGATGATTCCGGCCTCAAGGCTGGCGGCCATGGCCAAGCCCAGCTCTTCACACTGAGTAATGAATTCTTCATTGAATTCGCCCCTGCATATCAGAGGTTCCTGGACGACTCGCCAACGCAGGCCTGTCGTGATGCTTTCTATCGCTCGGCGTGTACCGGTACCATCATGGCCTGCGCGAACATAGAAGGTAAAAGGCATTCCCTGGGTCGTCTCCAGGCATTCATAGTAGCAACGATCGAAGACGTCCTTGATCAGCCCCGCCATATATCCAAGGTTTTCGGTCGTACCGATTATGATTGCCTGAGCTGTCTTGATATCTTCTGGGCGTGTGTCCAGAGGGGCGATATACCTGACGTCTACGTTGGAGATTTCCTGATTACTGGCTCCACTGATGACGGCTTCTAGCAGACGCTTGGTATTCTCCGAAGGCGCATGAGAAATAATAAGCAATCTCTTGGTATCGACCATATTATTCAGACTCCTGGTGAACCCTCGGGCGTAGATATCTTTTGGTAATCAGTAGTTCGGATTGGCTATCCAGTCTTGGTAAACAAGCTGGACGCTTGGTCGTTGCATGACCTTGTCAGCAATGCGTTTCACATTCGGAAACTGATCGATATCCGGATGCCCCAGTGATGGCCGTAACCAGGTTGTCAGCGCGAATAGGTATATATCTGCCAGGCTGAACTGTTCACCCAGCAGCCATTGCTTGTCAGCGATTTGTTCATCGATCACTTTCCAGGTTTCACCGAGCCTGCGATTGCCACGTCGCTGAGCATTTGATTCGTCCGCTGCGGTATCTGAAAAACGATCGGGATAATAGGATAAGAGTAGCCATGGACGCACTTTTAGGTGCGTAGTACAGCTTGTACATATTGATATCCTATACGAAGATGTGTTCAATCATGCAGGTCTGGGCAGCACTTCAATCCTCATCCCGGCTGTCTTCCATAAGCGCTTTTCTTATCGGGTCCCCAAAAAGTATCAGGGTATAAAACTCGCCAGCTTCCAGCCCTAAGGTCAGAGGTGACAAGCGGTCCAGCGAATCGACCAGGCTATAGGTCCCCGGGGAGGCCGATTGGTAATCAGTTTGTTGACCAAGGCTGGCCGCTGACATTGTTCCCAGATCAACCTCCGCGCCACCGGGCTGGTTGCCGGCAGGCACCAGGCTTATGCTGGCTGTCTGGTCATCGGCATCGAGCGGACTGACTTGCAGTAGACGGATCCTGGCAACGCCATCATCACTCGGTTGTTTTTGAGTGAAAATGGGAATGACTTCAACACTGGGTAGTGAGTTGTCACTACCTGTCTCGGTAGCATCAGCGGCAAGCCGGTTACGGGCAATCAGAGTGGAGACCGAGAACGCACCGAGGTTCAGAGGAGACAACACCAGGACGGTTTCCGCCGTTGAAACATTCGTCACGTTCAGCGCGGTTGCCTCCAGTGCTATCTCTGTCTCACCACTGATCGATGTTGGCGAAACGCTCTCCGCAAACAGCGTAACTGCGCCTGGAGAGGTTGAGGCATTCAAAAAGGCGTCGCTGAAGTTCAGCAAAGACACTAAAGGCTGCGGATTAGTACTGCTTATCTGTAGATTTTCGAAGGCTCTCGAATCTTGCTGATCATCAGGTTCGGATGCACCTGGCTCTTGGCCGGTGTCGGTGGGCGGTGTCTCGACACTATCATTATCATCCGGCTCGTCTGGGTTCGGATTCGGACCTACAGCGTCAGGAATGTCCAGACTGAAATCCTGACCGTCACCGGTTCCGAATATTCCACCATCGCAGCCAGACAATATGAGTAACGTACAAAGCAGCAAAAGCACCTTGTTGCCTGCTCGGAATCGGTTCATGTTGGTTTATCTTCCTTGTCAGATGCGGCCGCCAGTTCGTCCTGTGAGCTTATATCTTCTATCCAATAAACGCCCAGACCAATTCTATGACTGCCCTCACCCGTGACTGAGGAGGTTGTACCCTTGTCGAACCCTGCCAGTGATTTATCCAGCACTTTGAGTAAAGCCATGCCTTGCTTTGCGCTGAGTTTGCGAAAATGCTCTCGTCCTTCTGTCGTGACATCGTCATAAGCTACGCTCATCTGCAGACGACGCTGATCGGTCTTGTGCAGATTGTGCTCCAGAGTCGTCAGCAAGTCAGTAGCACTGAGGGCAAAGATATCCAGCAGGGCTGATTCACTCTGATGAGGTACATAGCCTGCATGTTGCAGCGTGACCTTATCCTCTTGATGATCGACGGTACCGACGCGTTTCAATTCATCGAGCATGGCACGTGCCGGTACATCGCCGCCATAGCGTTTGACGAGCTGGTTGAAGCTATCTTCCGGATCTCCATAGCGCAGAACATCAGGCTTGCCACGATCGTTCTGAAATTCCTGATCCTGGAGCCAACCGGTCACTACGCGAACGGCACGATTGAATTTGCTGACACCGGTGCCCACCTCACTGGGCAACTCACGAATGCGTTTGACCTCTTTACGGTTGATGCCGGTCATGATGGCCATGCGTGAGACCGTGGGGGACTTACCTTTAATGCCGAAGTGCTCACTCGCTTCGGTGACGTAAGCCTGTTTGGCCCAATTGGCAAACTCGGCATGTGAGACACCATGGCGCAGCAGCAGGCGCACCAGTGGCGATAGAACTTTGGTTACAGCTTTTTGCAGGCTTTCGTGCATACTTATTCAGATGATGTCCGGTGCCCAAGTGTCTGTCTGGCAGCAACTCTTTGCACAGCCGGTGAAAGCACTTGCGATCGCATAGGGTTCATGTACAAGCAGTTGGGATATTAATCCCACCTATCGGCAGATATTAACAGGAATTCAGTGTGAAACGACAATCAAAAGCCAGATCTGCAGATTCCTCAGCTTCCAAACGTGCTGTTGAGTCTCAATTCACGTTTCCGGCCTTCGGTTGCTGGGTCAATATTTTTGAACCTGCGGTCGCTGAACTCGTGGGTGCCTGTGGGTACCAGTACGCCCTGATCGACATGGAACATAGCCCGGTAACGGTCGATTCTGTCCTGCCCATGGTTCGGGCCGTGCAGCTGGGTGGTGCGAAAGCTATTGTGCGTGTGCCGGAGAAACAGAGTGCCTGGATCGGACGACTCATGGATATGGGGGTTGACGGCATCATGGTACCCATGGTGAACAACGCTGCGGAGGCAACAGAGTTGGCTCAAGCGACGATATACGCACCGGAAGGTACTCGTGGCATGGCAGCCGGTATTGTGCGGGCCAGCAACTATGGTTTGAATACCGCCGAGTATCTACAAAACTATCGTGATAATTTCATGCTGATTGTGCAGATTGAAACGCGTGAAGGCATGGAGCAGGCAGAGCAGATTGCCGCGGTTCCCGGTGTGGACTGCGTCTTTATCGGGCCAAGCGACCTGGCAGGCAGTCTGGGTCATCGAGCTCAACCGGAACATAAAGAAGTTCGCGCGGCCATACGCCAGATCTACAAGAATGTCAAAAAGACCGGCAAACCGGTATCGACGTTGAACTTCACCAGTCGTAACGCTAAACAATTGATTACCGATGGTTTCGACCTGGTATTCAGCGGTAGTGACATGACGATGCTGAGTAAGGCCTTGCAACAGGATGTTGCAAACAATCAGAAAATTGTTCAGGGACTGGTTGGCAGCAAGTAGAGGTTTGTGAACGTTGGTTTGCCATCCACGCACTGGCTGGCATCCAGCGGTACAACGATCATTACCAGGGTTCGGGACAGCATCGCTGACAGCGCCAGGGTTTCTATTTCTTCCTGACGTGCCGCACCTGTCTCGCTACTGGTGTCCATACGCAAGATATTGCTTCGACAACTACTTGGCCCGACCTCGTGTCCTCCGATATGCAGGGTCAGGTAGTCCCGGCCATCGAAGGTACCGCGCTGTACCTCGTTGAGCTGAGTAGCAATGGATACCTGGGTCGGCGGAGACACTGAGCTAGCCGTCGCAGAGCCTGCCATCAGAGTGCAAATCACCGTAACAGTGATAGTCCACAGGCATAGGCATGTATTTTTCAGGCAGCGTGTCAAGTTCATGGAGTCTCTGTAAGACAGTAAAGTCCCGTGGATCAGTTTGAACTGACTATCGGCTTTGCACAACGTTCGCATCAGGGTAATAAGCGCATGTTTTGGACCAGTTGGGTTTGCTGTGTTCCAACTATCGGTTACACATCTGCGTTCCTGGCAGAGTCGCGCATATTGTCATTTAAAACCGCTGACTGAATCACGATTTGCTGTCATGGCAGTTTCACACACTCAAAGTGCTAAGCGTGTCATTTCAAGGTGTGAGTGTCAGTTTTATGACGATCCAATATTCTGAACTGAGGCACATTAGTGCCCATGCTTCACATAATGTCTAGTGTATTGGTAGACGTGGGATTGTGTATTGGGCTACATTACCGACGGCTGATCGGCAATAATTGTTGTGCCGGTCCAGAACAAGATAACGATGCCCACCAAATCGGCTCGACAGTACACAGTGTCACCACACTTTCATTTTTTGTAGTTAATCATCTAGAGACTAGCCATATGTCACGACGTCACTTCCTGAAAACAGGTGCCGGAGCAGCAGGCGCTGCGGCGGTTGCAGGCACCGGACTAATCACTTCAGCACCCGCGATCTCACAAGGGCGCGAAAAGCTGGTCATGGTCACGACCTGGGGACGCGGGTTGGCTGGTGTTTTCGATGCTGCTCAACGAGTTGCAGATTCGGTGAATGCCATGTCCGATGGCACACTGGAAATCGAAATCAAGGCTCAGGGCGAGTTGGTTTCTGGTATTCCGGCTGTATTCGACGCAGTAACGGCAGGTCAGGCAGACATGTACCACGGTGCGGATTACTACTGGGTTGGCCAGCACCCCGCATTTGCCTTTTTTACAGCCGTGCCATTTGGTATGACAGCGCTAGAGCTGAACAACTGGTATTACCACATGGGTGGTCACGATCTGCATCGGGAACTGGGTGAAGAATTTGGTCTGGTCTCCTTCATGGCCGGTAACACGGGTGCTCAATCAGGTGGCTGGTTCCGCAAGAAAATCGAAAGTGCAGATGACTTCAAAGGTCTGAAATTCAGAATGCCGGGCCTGGGTGGTGCAGCACTGGGCAAGCTCGGTGCTTCGGTTCAGACAATCGCAGGTTCTGAGGTTTATCAAGCACTTGCTTCTGGCGCTATCGACGGAACTGAGTGGATCGGACCGTGGGCAGATGAGAAAGCCGGCTTCCAGGAAATCACCAAGTTCTACTACACTTCCGGATTTCATGAGCCAGGTGCTGGTCTGAATATTGGCATCAATGCTGATCGTTGGGCTTCACTGAAACCACATCACCAGAAGATGATTGAAATTGCCTGTGGTGATGCAAACTCATGGAACCTGCATCAGTACCTCGCCAACAATGCAACCGCACTGGATCGCCTGGTTGCCGGCGGCGTAACACCACTGGAATTCCCTGATTCGGTTTGGGATGCCTTTGGCAAAGCTTCCAGAGAAGTTCTGGATGAAAACATGGATGACGAATTTTTCGCAAAAACACACGATTCAGTCATGAGCAGCATGAAGTTGTCTTCACGCTGGGCTGATTTGTCAGATGGCATCTACACTCGTCAGCGTTCACGCGTTACTGGTGGTTAGTCAACTGCTTTAAACGTAGTACAACATCACGGCTGCAATATCATGCTTCTACTCGATTACCGCAAGGTTCGGGTCTACCGAGATCCGAGGATTTCGATGCATGATGTTGCAGTTTTTGTTTTTCCGATTGAATAGTTCTGGAGACGAGCTTGGAGGTACTTCTTTCTATATTGGTGGGTTTGGCTAATGGCCTGCTCGACCTGGTGATGCTGCCGTGGACGATCTGGCAGTGGTTCCACATGGAAGTACTCAAGGAGCGCATGGTCGCCCTGACGCTGGGCGGGATGTCCTCTGAATTTCTGTACATGATGCTCAGCCTTGTGTTGCTCATCCTGGTACTGAGTCTGTTCAACAGACGGTTTCTCAAAGCGACGGTGCTTTCGCTGGAATCTTTCAATCGTCGTATTGGTCAGTTTGCTTCCTGGTTTGTCCTGTTGCTCATGTTCCAGCAAGTTCTGGTCATTATCATGGGGCAGGTATTTCGTGGCAATGAGCTGCTCTTTTCACCGTTTGGCATGGCTTTGTCCAACGCTGAGTTGCAGTGGCTCTCGGGCCAGCTGAAGTTCTACAACGCTATTCTGATTACCTTTGCTTCGGCCTATACCTTTATCGAAGGTGGCCATGTTCGGGTCGATCTGGTGTACGGCAATCTGGGCTATCGGTCCAAACGAGTCATCGATTTCCTGGGTTCCATCTTCTTCATGCTACCGGCCACTATTCTGCTTTGGTGGTTCGCCTGGCCACTGGTGATGAATGCTCTGTTTTCACAGCGACCCATGAATATTTTCTCTGACAAGGCTTCCTGGAGAGGTGTACGGCTGGAGACATCTGGTACGGCCGAGTTCACCTGGGTCTGGGCTTTCAAGGCATTGATACTGGTCTTTGCCGCCTTGCTGTTCATTCAGGCAATTGCTTTCATGCTGAGGAACCTGTGGGGATTGCTTGAGCGCAACGAATCGATAGAGCCACATCCGAGTGATCCGGACACCGATGTTCTACAGGTCCCGGACGATATGCCGGATATCAATCTCGGCAATCCTGCTGTGCATCAGGATACTGGCGAACCATCGTCTATCTCTGCCACTCAGACCCCGCACCAACCAGTGCGCGCAACCCATCAAAACACCGTGAACCTGACCTCCAAAATCGCTGCACCATCACTGGCTCCAGCTGGTGGTCACGGCACGTCGACAGGAGCGCAATAACATGCTCTTCGGTCTCAACGGCGTTGAAATATCGCTGATTATCACGTTTGCCTGTCTGTTTATTGGAATCTTGTCAGGCTTTCCCGTCTCCTTCGCCATCGCGGGTTCTGCCATTTTCAGCTTTGGCATCATCGCCTTGATGAGCCATGCCGGTTTGCTGTACACGCTGGTGGAAAACAGCAACGGTACAGAGATGGTTCCTGTATTGCCGCAAGGTTGGGAGGGGGCGTTTCTGTCGACATTGTCAACCTGGTCTGGTGGCGTGTACTCACGCGCATTCGGCGGAAACGTCGAGACCTTGCTGGCGGTTCCACTATTCGTGTTGATGGGAATTGCTCTGGAGCGCTCCCGGATCGCTGAAGACCTGTTGACCACCATGGCCAAGACATTTGGCAGTTTGCCTGGTGGGTTGGCCATTGCCGTTGTGCTGGTTGGCACCCTGCTGGCCGCCAGTACCGGGGTGGTCGGGGCAACCGTTGTAACCATGGGTCTGATCGCACTGCCGACCATGCTCAGGGCGGGTTATTCGAAATCGCTGGCAACCGGCGTGATAGCGACCTCCGGCACGTTAGGACAGATTATTCCGCCCTCCATCGTCATCGTCTTGCTCGGTTCCATCGTGGGTGACATGTATTCTATCGGTCAGGAAAACCGAGCCAAGGAAATGGGGCAGACCGTCATGCAGATGCTGGGTGAGCCAGCAGTGCTATCGACGGGTACCTTGTTCAAGGCGGCCTTCATTCCCGGTGTGGTACTGGCAATGCTCTACGCTCTATATGCGTTGGGCTATGCCTTGCTCAAGCCCGAGTCCGCACCGCCAATCAAGATTGACGAGAAGGATCCGAACAAATTCGATGTCGCGGCACACTATGGCCATCGCACCGGCCTGATGGTTCTGCTCGCTGTTGGTCCTATCATGTTGCTGGTGGCGCTGTGGATCGCGCTGAACAGCATGGGTATTGCGACAGCACAAGAACTGGCCGCAGATACGGGACTGGTCTCCAACGGCACCATGGCCGTCAGTGTCGCTGCATTGTTTGTATTGTTATTGGCATTAGTGCTTCAGCCACAATTTCGCGCCTTTCCCGTACTGGTGGGTGTTGTCGGCGTAGTGGCCTATGTGCTGGTTGATATCTTTGTCCTGGGACCACTGGATTCAGCGGGTACCCGGTTCATCAATTATGGCGTCCCAGTCCTTCTGATTCTGTACGGCGTCAAGGCGGCCGTTTCCCGACTGACCAATATCGATGTCATACGGGTTGTAGCTCCACCCGTCATTCTCATCGTGTCTGTACTGGGCTCCATACTGGGTGGCATAACCAGTCCTACGCCGGCAGCGGCGTTGGGTGCGGCAGGTGCCATGATGCTTGCTGCAGCACGGATGTCCGAGGGTAATCGAAGCGCTACACGCATCGTACTTTGGGCCTCGTTTGCCATTGTCGTCATGTTGCTGATGCGTGGGAATTTTGATTTACGCATGACCATGGACGATATCTCCATGGAAGATCAGGTTGCAGTGTGGGTCACTATCGTTGCTTACCACGTGGCCATTTTCGGACTTCTGTTTTCCTGCTTTGTATTGATCAGCAAGAAGGTCATGTCGCCAATCGTGCAGGAGACCACCAAGGTCACCAGCATGGTTTTCATGATTCTGATCGCATCCTTGCTATTGAGTCTGTCTGTCCGCGCCTATGGCGGAGAACATTACATACAAGAGGTACTGAAAAGTATCGATGACCCGCACAAGCTTTTGCTCGTGGTGATGGCTGTGTTGTTTATATTGGGCTTTGTACTGGATTTCATCGAGATCATCTTCATCGTCATACCGATTGTCGGACCTGTCATCTATGCGGCGGATCCGGCATTGATGCCACCCGAATGGATCACTATCCTTATAGCGGTGAACTTGCAAACCTCATTCATCACGCCGCCATTCGGATTTGCGTTGTTCTATCTACGTGGTGTGGCACCACCTTCGGTCACAACCGGTGATATCTATCGAGGGATCTGGCCGTTCGTGATCATCCAGGTTATCGGCTTGGTTATCCTGTGGAACTTCCCGGTGATAACTACCTTCCTGCCTGATCTATTACCCGCAAATTAGCGTTATCAAAATGCTGAGACCTGGCTGAACAGACCTTTCAGCTTGCAGTAATACAGGGCTTTTCAGATGGCAGCCCGGCAAGTGTATCTACTTGCCGGGGCTGTCTTGTCAGGTACTGGTCCTGTCAGAAGGCATTGATATCAACCCGCTTTTCTGAAAAGCTGACTATTCGCCGCACGATTAGCGGCACGACGATCAGGTTCAGCCTCTCCTGAGGCTGTCAGACGAGGCTGAGCACGTCGGTCTCCGAGACTATCCTTCATTGCCCTTCGCTCGATTCTCTGTTGATATTTGAACAGCCTGTGCGAGGTCAATTGATAGATATCAACTCGAGCTGCCTCTTCTTCAGATTGCAGTGCCTGTTCGATCTTTGAGACTTTGTTGGTACCAGCTTCTGCATCTTGCGACAATACCGCGGCAGAGGAACCGGCGACAGATTTGCGTTGCTCTTCCAGAATTTCCACCGAGCCTGACAAGGTCATGCGAATAACGTCGCCGGTGTTCAGTCGTTGACAGATACCTGTTACGCCCACGATAGCTGGCAGATCGTATTCTCGTGCCACGATAGCAGCGTGACTCAACCAGCCACCCACTTCGGTGACGATTCCACGGGCCTGAGAAAACAAGGGATACCAGGTCGGGTCTGTCATTCTGGCGATCAGAATCTCGCCTTGCTTGAACGTATTGATCTGATCGATATCGGTGATAACCCGTACCGTACCGACAACCTCTGATTCGCCCGCTACACGTTTGCCACTCAGTTCGGTCAGTTCTACAGCATCGGGTCGTGTACCTGTGAGCATATCGATACGTTCCAGGTCATTGATGGATAGTGAGGCGGGCAGTTGCAAAGGTTTCCAGGAACAGGATTCCTCAAAGCGCTTATCGGCTAACTTTGTCAGGTCGCTATGTTGCTCGGAGTTATTGAGTTGAATCACTTCATCAATGGTCAGCTGGAATATCTGCCCCTTCAGGTGACACTTCTCATCAATAGCTAGCAGCAGGTTCCGAATCTGAGCCAGTTCAATCAGGCAGAAGTGCTTGGCTTCTTCTTTCAGGCGCATGAAAGCGCGAGCTCTTTGCACCGAGATTGCCAGAACCTTGCTGTCGGGCAAGGAGGCATCGTCATTTTCCTGCTTGAGGATGACTTCGTCACTGTCGCTGGAGTGAGCTGAACGCTCTATATACTGACGAACCAGATTCATGTCCTCATTGAAACGCGGTTCTGAAAGTTCATAATCCAACGGTGCACGATGACCGAAAACCAGCAGAAACTCTTCAATGTTTTCGCTGCTGATCGTCTTGTGATTCAACAGCGACATTGCATGACTGACAACCGTCTCTTCATCATCGTTAAGAAATTTTGCAGGTTCCAGCTTGGCCGCACTCAGTTTGGCCAATGCATTCTTCATATGGAAATCTGCACTGATATTGATACGCTCTGCTGTGCAATAGGTTTCTTCAACAAAACGATTTACCCAAACTTGCAGTAAGTTAGTTGCTGCCGGTAGTGTCAGTCGTTCCATGGCAATTGCATTGCGTTCTACCATCTCTGATTGAAAGCGTGGCAGAAATTCATCTCTGAACTGTGCCTCCGTCTCCTCAGCATTGCGGGCCAGACGGAAAGAGGCGATGCCCCCCGGACCTTTGCCCAGACGTCGCTTTTCCTCTTGTTTGTTGACATAGGTCCAGCCGAAAATAGTGTTGATATAAGGCATTGAACGAAAGTGAACGCTGTAGGGGATTCCCAGTTCCTGGCAGGCCAGGTCGGTACTGCCACCGGCAGACCAGAGCCGCTCCATGAAATCACTGCTGAATGGTGTTGGCCGCGGCAGTAATTCAGAAAGCTCACTTTGCACATAAATGGGCTCATCGGCTATTAACTGCTCACTACGACGCAATCGCTTACGCTGACCAAGCAGGTTCTTCAGTAGCTTGCTGCGTTCACGCTCGGCAAGGTTTTTCAAAGAGCTGCCATTGCAAATAGAGCGGGTGATGTCACGCGCCTGCAGCAAATAGAATTTACCATTGGCATAGGCCCATTCGATATCCTGCGGATGCTCAAACAGAGCTTCCAGTTCGCGACCCAATGCCAGAAGTGGTGCAATATCGATTGGCGGAAGCATCTCGCTTCCAGATTGCTCTGGTAGTAATTGACCGGTCAGCTTGCCGTAGGCAAATGAGTCCGGAGTGACATTGCCATTTACCAGATCCTCACCCAGGCCTGTGATCATTTCCACCATCATGGCACCTGCTGTTGCCGGGTGTTCGGTGAACATGACACCGGCATATTCGGCAGGTACCATTTTCTGTACGACGACTCCGCCCTGATCCAGAATAGCGGGCATGCCCTCTTCAATGGAATCCTGCGTGTAGGCAGCCGAACGTTCCGAACATAACGACTGGTAGACCTCCTTGACAGCACCTTCCAGATCTTCACGGGGAACATTCAGAATAGACTCGTAGACACCGGCGAAACTGGAATCGGCGCCATCTTCGTTGGCACCAGAGCTTCTGACAGCAACCTTGGCGGTACCCAGGCCTTTCCACAGTTTGTTCAGTACATGCTTTTGGCTTGTGCTCAGCAGGGCATCGTTCGGGTTACGGCGGCCTTTGTTGGTAATTTCACTGGTAAATACAAAGCCGTCAGGAACGTTGTATCCCGCTTCGATCAATTGGCCCAGGCGTGAGGCTTTTTTGCCCGTGGACTCAGGCAGGTAATGCGCCTGTGATAATGGGATTAATCCGGTGTCGGTTACGGTGCCGGTCTTGTCTGCGCCGGCTGTATCCCATTTCAAGGTGTTGCCCAGTAATTTGAACAGCAGGCTTTGTAGAATCAGAAAGCCCATGCTGACTGCCAGATACAGATTGGCAGCAGCTGCCAGTGATGACAAAAGCCACAGCAACGCGGCTCCACCGAGTCCAAAAAGCAAGGCTTTGCGTCGAGTTCTGGCAGGACTTTGTGAGGCAAGCACACCGATGAACAGGATGCTGGTCAATACTGGCAAAATAAGCAAAGGATCCGGAATAGAGGCTGTCTCAAGCCACAGGAAAGACTGATTCCAGGACTGGCTGCTCTGAGTGACCGCTGAGTAAAACAGTAGCATCAGAGTCAGCTGGAAAAGACTGGCGAGCATGTTGATGACCGGTCGAATCTTGAAACGCTTGTACAGTTGCATCGTGGCCTCTGACAGCGCGCGCGGATGATCTGATAGTTCATCCTTCAAGTCTGCGATACGACCAGACAGTGATTTTTGAACCCGAGTGTCACGTTCTGCCTTGAGTGCCAGCGGCAATAACATTAATCGGATCATGAGAACCACACCCAGCAGGCCCAGGGCATAGTGACCCGTGGCTGCCACCATCTTGTCCAGAATAGCGCGCATGGGGGTCACGACATAACTTGCCAGAGTCAGTTGCTCCTGCCCCTGTTTCCAGTTCGCGACATGGGCGCGCGATGATTGCTTCTCGATATAGTATTCATGGGGCACCGAGTAGCGTCCACGAAAATCAAGACCCGCTCGTGCCAGTCGCAAGCCGATCAGCTGCGAATAGAAGCAACTGCGCTTGTCGTAGCAGGCAGCGATGTACGGAACATCTGCCAGTGATGAAATTCTCTCTGTCAGTGCGGCGCTGGGTAGTGCGCGCATGGTGATATTGGTGGCATTGGGTAGGTGATCTTTGACGAAATCATTCGGATAACGCACATCCAGAAATTGCGCGCCTTCCTCAGCCACCATACTGTGAACTTCTGGCGTATCCAGCAGGACATCCTTGTTCTGGAAATCGGGTAGCTGGCGTAGATCATCCATGGACAGATCAATGTCCGATGACAGAGCCCTGTTCTCGGTTAGCCATTTTTCATAGCCACCAACCATGAAGTTGCATTCCTTGCCTTGCTTGGTTAACTCGCCGCACAATTCAGAGCTTCTGTTTCCCGAATAGCACAGCAACAAAGTCGGAGCGTTGTCAGGCAGCAAGGAGGAGCGTGCCAGTACATCTGGGTATCGCAGATGTGCTGCACCTTCTATTGAGCCGGTTTCGTATTCTTCGTTTTCACGAACATCAATGATATTGAGTGGCAAATCCCTTTCCAGCCAATCTGCCAAAGTATCAGTGGAAATACCTTGCGGATGGTCCAGCTGTTCGCTGAACGAGAGTGTTTGAATGCTCGTGTCACCCACCACTTCGCCATTTTCAACCGACTTTCTGACAAGGTTGGTATGCAAGCGTTGATTGCGAGCGTCAACACTGCCTGTGTATTGCAGCGCATTGGCCGCCAGCGAACCAAGCAAAGTAATACCGGCGAGAGCCAACAGTACTTTGCCCCCCATAGATGGGCCCTTCCGCCTGGCAGCCACTTTCTTTTTTGCTGACATGGCGAAGCCACCGAAGACAACGCTCAGTAGTCCCAATAGCTGGGCAACACTTGCGGAGAGGTTGATTACCAGATCCGGTGACGGGATTGCTTGCGCCAATCCGCTATGCAGCAGCATAATAGCAGCAAGAGAGATAACGGCACTGATGCGATATGAACGGTTTCCCGAGTCGAGAGCCACTATTGTGTTTTTGAGTTTTATCATGGCGTTGTCCCGTTCATGCAGCCTGATCGTAGGAGTCGGTATCCGACACTGTCAGTTCAGACAGGCGGGTCGACATCCAGAAAACAATCTTTTCTTCAAGTGCGTGTTCTTCAAAAGGTTTGGACAGATAGTCATCCATGCCTGCGGAAATGCACTTCTCTGCATCGCCAGTCATGGCATTCGCTGTTAGTGCGATGACCGGGATACGCTCACCTGTTTGTCCGGAAGCACTTTCTCGCAACCGTAAACTCCTTGTGGCGGCATAGCCGTCCAGTACTGGCATCTGGCAGTCCATCAGAACCAGATCGTAGGAGCCGCTCTCCAGTGCATCCAGACCTTCCTGTCCATTGTCTGCAACATCGGCAGAAAATCCGATCTTCTCGAGCATCCCGATAGCCACTTCCTGATTGACGGCGTTATCCTCGACAACCAGTATGTTGATATGTGAATAAGCCTCACGTCTGGCCTCCTTGCAATGGTCTTCGACTTCCACTTCCTGGTAGTCATCCTGCATGGCTCTTTCAAGAATCAATCCCAGTTCAGAACGCTTGACCGGTTTGGTTATTTGAGCGGCTATACGGGAGTTGTTATGCGGATACAGTTCTTGAATCTGTTCGGTTACATAGGCCATAGGCACCAGTCTTATGAGGTCAAAGGCTGGGTCTCCATCAATGCAACGAGCAAAGACATCACCGGGCATGTCAGCCAACTGAGCATTGAACAGCAGCAGGTCAGGAAGCTGATTCAAGGCTTGCGCCTGACGAATATGTTCCAACGCTTTCTTGCCGCCGGATACTACGACAGCGGACAGCGATAGTTCCGCCAACAATGTTTGTATCAGCAGGGCAGAGGAAGGTTTCTCTTCGACTAGCAGAACACGTCTGGCGCTAACCAGTTTCTGTTGTGCCTTTTCGGTTAATGTATTGCCAGAGGAAGGGAGTGTCAGTTCGAACCAGAAATCGCTTCCCTCTCCTGGTTTGGATGACAACCCGATCTTGCCTCCCATACCTTCGATCAAGCGACGACTGATCGCCAGACCAAGGCCGGTTCCACCATATTTTCGTGTAGTTGAACCATCTGCCTGTGCGAAGGATTGAAATACCGTTTCCTGTACCGACTCCTTGATGCCGACTCCCGTATCCGAAACGGTAAACAGCAGTCGTGATCCGGCTTTTGTTTCCTTGAGAAGTTTGACAGTGACCTTTACATCGCCCTGGTTGGTAAACTTCACGGCATTACCCATCAGGTTGGTCAGTACTTGTCTGACACGTGTGGGGTCACCATTGACGTACTGTTTCAAATCACCGTGCAAATTACATAAGATTTCGAGTTTTTTGCTATTGGCCTGTTCCGACATGGAGATGGCACAACCCTCGACCAGTTCTTCGAGGTTGAAGTCGATGGATTCAAATTCCAGTTTGCCAGCCTCGACTTTGGAGAAATCCAGAATATCGTTGATTAACGTCAACAAGGATCGTCCCGAGGTGGTGGCGATCTTTACCTGTTCTGTCTGTTCCGGGTCCAGCGATGTACCTTTGAGAAGAGAGAGCATACCCAATACACCATTCATTGGAGTGCGAAGCTCATGCGACATATTTGCGAGAAATTCTGATTTCGCCAATGAGGCTTCTTCGAGTTCAAGCTCCTTTTGTTTGCGCAGTTCGAGAATATTGCCAAGCTCGTTGACCGAACTGCCAAGATCCATCAGCTCGCGAGAGGCGATCACGTCAAGATCATCACTGGCCTTGTTGGCCTGAAGTAGCAACAGGTGGTTGTGAATGAGTCGGATGGGCGTGACTACAAGTCCATTAATGAGTCCAACAACGAGTAAGGCCAACACGATGGATATGCCAGCTGCGTATAAATATATTCTTAACGCATAACTACGTATCTCACTCTGCTGACGCTGAACATTCCAGGTCACCTCGATGCGGCCAAATGATTCGCCTTCGAGTAATACATCGTGGGTGAAATCCATGGATTGTTCAGGATTGATATAGTCGCTCTTCCTCCATTGAGTCAGAACTTCGTCGTTCTCATTGAAAATGCTGACCGCTTCAACATCTTTATCGTTCTCTACCAGCTGCGCGATCGTGGTGTCCAGCACCGGGCGATCTTCACTGAGTATTGCATCCAGTGAGGTGGCTGAAACCATCGATACCAGTTTTTGTGTCTGGTCACGAAAGTTACGCTCGAAAGCCCGGTTTTCATTAAAACGGACAAACTCGGCAGCCGACAATCCGACAGCCAGAATTGTGCAACCCATGACCAGGATAATCTGTTGACGAAGTGGCCAGTTTTTGAAAAATCTTGCTAACACGGCTATTTGCACTCTCGAATGATAGATTCAGAAATGGACGCTTGCACGTAGTGACGTACGTACCTGCTTAGTGCCCGTTCGCTGGATTGGACGTGCTGTCCGCTTCTGTTTCTGGAATTGTCAGATTGATGACGACGCGATGTGCCTGTTTGTCGTCGCGAGGTTCAAACAAGGTGCGAGGCAAAGAAATATTGAGTGTCACAAAGTGATCGTCGGGACCGCCGTTTGCATGAGTGATCAGAGTGCTGTTGGTGGTGTGTGTAATATTCACAAGGTTGCTCATGTCTATATCCTGGCTATTCACATCTATCGCAGCATGCAGTGCAGGTTCGATCTTGCTCATGTCAGGTCGGGCCAGAGCTGCGTTATGAATGGCCTCGTCGTCTCGTTCCGCAAAAAATGCCTGATTGTTACCCATGGCTTTGCGTATGACCTTGTAATCGGAGTCATCGCCATCCAGAAACCCGTCTATTTTCAGTGCTGCAAGTGTTTTCTTGTCATTGACTTCCAGTAGGGACTCACGCAAAGCTACCAGTATTTTCGGATCGAGGCCGGAGCGGGCAATCCAGGGTTTGGTTACATTGGGAAAGCGAACCAGCTCTCTGATCGGTTCGCCAGCTTCAACCAATTTCTTGAAAGTCTTCTCGTTCAAGGCGCCCGCATCAAAGCTGCCCGCACCAACAGCGGTGCCCACCTTGTCGTGACGACCAAGATATTCGTAGCGGTTGAGATCTCCGGCACGTATGCCGGCCTGCTCGAGTTCGAGTTGGGAAAGGAAGCGACCAATGGTTGAGCCCTCATCGCCGAAGGCAAAGGACTTGCCACGAAGCTCTTTGATGTCACTGATAGGGCTATGCTGGTTGACCGCGATAATGCCGTATACAACTTTGGAGTTGTTGACATTTTCAATAGCCAGAATGCTGATGTCCTTGTTCATTCGCTTGGCTTCCAGATAGGACGCTGGACCAAATGCCGAGAAATCCACACGTCCATTGATCAAGTGTGAAATTCCCTGGTCATAGTCTTTCGCGATTTGCATGCGAATGTCGACTTCCTGACCCAGACGCCTGGTCATGTTCTCTTCCAGCTCTCTCAGGATGGGGCGGTAGACCTTCACCATAGCCGAGGGCTTGTTGGAGCTATAAACCCCGAAATTGAGTCTTACAGTGCCCTCGGCGATCGCAGCAGAGCTGACGATGGAGACGAGAATGCCTGCCAGTAGCAAAGAGGTTCGAAATGCGGAAACTAGAAACATGAAACGTCCCTTGTCAGAAAGATGTCGGATATCAAGGGAGAAAACGGCACTCAGAGGTAATTCTTAAGTGCTGCGAGGTGCCAACATGAGGAAACTGTGACTCCTGAGCGTTTGCTCATTCTGTTCGCAGTCTTGTAAATTCCGTACAAATGCGTAGTTCCGCACGCTACTGTGACCCCGAATATCACTGCTTTGAAAGGTGGATAGGGTGGCTATCAAGGAATGTCGGTCAGCGCCGATAGGTGAGGTGAACCGCTTTAGTAGCGATTCAGAGCTGTTTTGACGAGGATGTCTTGCGCTCTGCTACTGATTGGGCAATAGCCCCTATCGATATGAGGCAGCTTTACCGTGGAACCAGTGATAGAAGCTAAACAGGATTTGATGACTGTCGACAAATCTGTTGGTCGACAGGTCGCCGCGCGCAAGGGCCGTTCTGTGCACTTGCGCATGTTGTTGGCGCTGCTTGTCTGTGTTTTTGCATTTGTGTTGTTGATCAGCATGAAACTTGATCTACCAGCATGGAAAATTGTGTGGTATGACGAAAACGGTGTAAGCGTAGTTGTGCTGAAAGCTTTGGGTCAGTTGCGCAATGAACTTGCCATATTAGGTTTGGTGGCCTTGGGTGGTTTGCTGTACCTGTTTCACACAGGGAATGAACAGGGAGACAGTTCACATGAGGAACTACCGCACTGGAGCGGTCGGGGAGAGGCCCTGGAGTTACTCGATTCCATGAGCAGCGAGGGATCACATCAGAGGCTCGATTTGGCTGGTCCGAGGGGGCACGACTATTCGAACTCTGGCGAACAATCTGATCGAGAGAGTGATCCGGATACGATGAGTGAAGATAGAACATCGAGATTTCGTGGAAAGAATGAAGACGCTCAATTGCAGATTGCCACCGATGAACTCACACGTGTACGCAAGGAGCTGATCAGCTGTCGTCAGCAGCTGGATGTTGCCAATCAGGCCAAGGCACAATTTCTTGCCAATATGAGCCACGAATTGCGTACACCCATGAATGGCATCATGGGGATGACGGATTTACTGCTTGGTGGTGCGTTGTCGGCTCGTGAGGAGCGGTTCGTCAATTCTATTGCTGCATCATCAAATTCGCTGCTTGCCATTATCAATGATCTGCTGGATTATTCAAAAATAGAATCTGGAATACTGCAGCTCGAGCACGGACGTTTTTCAGTGAGAGACTGCGTTGAGGATATTTGTACATCGCTGGCGACCACAGCGCATGCCAAGAACGTTGAGCTCATCTGTTATGTTGACTCTAATGTGCCCGCTCAAATGGACGGTGATCCGAGTCGTGTTCGACAGATACTGCAGAACCTGATCGCCAATGCCGTTGCCTTTACGCATGAAGGCGAAGTGGTTGTGCGAGTAACACGAAAGCAGGAGAGCAAGGGCAAGTCGCAATACCACTGCGATGTCCAGGATACGGGTGAAGGTATTTCACCTGAAATGCAGATTCACTTGTTCGAATCCTTTACGCAGGCAGATCTGTCCAATACTCGCGAACATGGCGGCCTGGGCATGGGATTGGCGATTACGAAAGAGCTGGTAACCATGATGAATGGCAATATCACCTTTCGTAGCCGATTGGGTGAAGGCACACGATTCAGCTTTACGATGGAGTTGGAAGATGTTCCAGAAGGTGCCGGTGGTTCTCTGCGTCGCCGCTCACTGCACGGAGCACGAGTATTGGTTGTTGATGATAATGAAACAAATCGCACCATCCTGTATCACCAGCTGTCCAATTGGGGTCTAGTGGTTGAGACAGTAGAAAGTGGCAAAGTTGCATTGCAGGCTTTGCGTGCAGCACATGATCGGGATCAGGGTTTTGATGTCCTGGTTCTGGATCTTCATATGCCCGAGATGGATGGTATTCAACTGGCGAAGAATATTCAGGCTGAGCCTGACTTTCGCCATATTCAGGCCATCATGCTGACCTCTGCGATTCTGCAACTCGATGGCATGGAATTGCGCAAGCTGGGGATATACAAGTATGTCAGCAAGCCTGCCAGACAGTCCGTGCTGCATGATTCTCTGGCCTCTCTGATGCCTCATGAAAGTGGTGCTCGTCTGCGGGAAGATCGGGTGGAGCAGGCAGGGCAGGTGGTGCGAGCGGGGCACGAGCCGGTAGTCTCGACATTGAAACCTGGAGCACGTGTACTTCTGGTTGAGGACAATCCGGTGAATCAGGATGTGGCCATGGGTATGCTTGAGCAGCTGGGCTGTGAGGTGGTTCTTGCTACCAACGGCCAGAGTGCTGTAGAGATGGGCAATCTGGAAAAGTACGACATCGTGCTCATGGATTGCCAGATGCCGACCATGGATGGCTACGAAGCCACTCATCGCATGAAGCTGGATGGCTCATTGAATGCACCTACCCCGGTGGTAGCACTGACAGCCAATGCAATGGAAGGTGATCGGGAAAAGTGCCTCGAGGCAGGAATGGATGATTATGTGTCCAAGCCTGTACGGATTCAGGTGTTGTCGAACATGATCGAAAAATGGGTTGACCAGACACCCAATGAATTCAATAAGGAAGAACACAGCAAGACCCCTGCCCTGTTACCTTCCGGTGCTCGCGAAGATGATTTACACAGCCACAGTTTGAATATGGACGACGGGCTTGATGGGTTGAGCTCGGCAGGTGCAGAGACTCCGTCCGAGCCAGTGCCGGTGCAATCGGATTTATCAGTTCAGGAAAAATTCGATAACAGTGACGATCATTTGTCTGCGACTGACGCGACTGACGCGACTGACGTGGCTGACGTGGCTGACGTGGCTGACGTGGCTGACGTGGCTGATGCGATCATTGAATCTACTAAGCTCCCAGAGCAAGATACGACTGCCTCCGAGCAGTTGATCGTTTCCGAAGACAATGAGACCAAGACGGTCGAGAGCATTGACAATCAGCAGCCAGCTCCGTCGCGAACCAGCGCTTCGGTTATCAACTTGAAAGCGATCAGCACGATTCGAGGGCTACAACGCCCCGGTAAGCCTGATCTGCTGAGTAAGGTTATTAGTATCTATTTCGAGAAAACACCCGAAGTGCTCGACGTCATGACATCCGCCATGGCCGAGAACGACCTGGGAACGGTATCTGATTGCGCCCATAGTCTGAAATCCAGCAGCGCTTATCTTGGGGCAGACACCCTGTCTACTCGGTGCAGCAAAATTGAAGTTGCCATCAAGAATGGCGGTGGAGCTGAGTTGGAGGAATTGGTTGCGGGGATTTGGGCAGAATATGACCTGGCATCTGCTGAGCTAGGTGACATCATTCAGGCAGCCTGAGTCGTTACTCGGATTTTCTGAGTGAGCTCATTTTCATGAAGAGCTCAATAGCACTTAGTGGTGGGCTTCACCACTAAGCGCTATTGGATGACAAGCAGAGGAGCCCAGAGGCAAAGTCGGCTTGAGTGCGCCGCCGGATTTGTCAGCGACTGCTTCGGCACAAAAACCGTGTTACTTGTGAAAAAAGACTACAAATCCATCATGAGTTGTGAATCGTCAACGATTTGGTCCAGTTCGACGCCTTCGTAGAAATCGAAGATGGCATCAACGACGAATTGCGGATCATCCGTGAGTTGAAAGAGGTCCATGTCGCCTGGACTGATGGTGCCGGCTTCGATCAGTGAAGATTCGAACCAGTCCAACAGCCCCTGCCAGAATTGAGTGCCGAACAGGATGATGGGAATGCGTTTGGACTTGCCGGTCTGAACCAATGTCAGAATCTCTGCCATCTCATCCAGAGTGCCAAAGCCGCCGGGCATGACGACATAGGCCGAGGCGTATTTGACGAACATCACCTTACGGGCGAAAAAATATTTGAAGTTAAGGCTGATGTCCTGGTACGGATTGCCCGATTGTTCGTGTGGCAGCTTGATATTCAACCCGACGCTGGCCGATTTGCCACTGAAGGCACCCTTGTTGGCTGCTTCCATAACCCCCGGCCCACCGCCGCTGACTACCGCGAAGCCGGAGTCTGACAGTAAGCGGCTGATTTCCTCACTGTACTTGTAGTAGGGGTTATCAGGCTTGAAGCGGGCTGAACCGAAGATGCTGACAGAGGGGCTCAGGTCCGCCAATTGCTGAAAGCCTTCGACAAACTCGGACATGATCTGGAAAATTTTCCAGGAATCTCGTGTCAGAGCCTTGTCGCGAGCGTCCCGGCGCATCTGATTCTGGGTGGGTAGCTTTCGCATCGATTCGTCCTTTGCCGGTAATCGGCGGTTTTCGAAATTACAGGTCAGCTGAATAGGTACACTATCCGAACCGCCAATGAAGGTTCTTACGTATGTCCAGCACCGCCAATATCGATAGCGCCGCCGACCGTCCCGTCATCCTGGTCGATGGTTCAGCGTATCTGTATCGGGCCTTTCACGCCATGCCTCCGTTGACTAATGCAAAAGGTCAGCCGACAGGCGCCATCTATGGTGTGGTCAATATGCTGCGTCGTCTGGTGGCCGATTATCAGCCCACCATCATGGTGGTGATCTTTGATGCCAGCGGCAAGACATTTCGTGACGAGATCTACACAGATTATAAGGCGAACCGGGCCAGCATGCCTGATGACATGCGCTCCCAGATCAAGCCACTCTACGAGGTGGTTGAGAAAATGGGATTTCCTCTGGTCATTATCGAAGGCGTCGAGGCCGATGATGTCATTGGAACTCTATCCGTACAGGCAAGTCTGGCAGGCTTGAAAACGGTCATATCCACCGGTGACAAGGACATGGCACAGCTGGTCAATGAGCATGTGAGCCTTGTCAATACCATGACGAACACCCATATGGACGTTGCCGGAGTGAAGGACAAGTTCGGTGTCGCCCCCGAACGCATCATCGATTACCTGGCATTGGTCGGTGATACATCTGACAACATCCCCGGTGTGCCTAGCTGTGGTCCCAAGACTGCCGTGAAGTGGCTGGATGCACATGGTTCTCTGCAAGGTGTTATCGACAATGCGGAGTCGGTCAAAGGCAAGATCGGCGAAAAGTTGCGTGATGCAGTCGCACATTTGCCCATGTCCTACGATCTGGCCACTATCCGGCTTGATGTGGAACTGCCGCAGGGTATCGCCGACATGACTCTGAATGAGCCTGATATCGAGGGCTTGACGGCGTTGTATCAGGAGCTGGAGTTCAAGACCTGGAGTCGTGAGCTGGCCGAAGGAAAATCACCGTTGCAGAAGCCACGTGGTGGCGATGGGAAAGCGGCCAGTGGCGATGCGGATGCTGCGGGCGTGGTGTCGGCAGATGTCAGCGATCCCGTCGAGCGTCGTTATGAAACCATTCTGACACTCGATGCTCTGGATGGCTGGATCAGTCGACTAGAGGCGGCTGAGTTGTTTGCCTTCGATACTGAGACGACAAGCCTGGATTACATGGTGGCAGAGGTGGTCGGTGTCTCATTTTCTGTAGCAGAGGGAGAAGCTGCCTATGTGCCATTGGCACACGATTACGAAGGTGCGCCCGAACAACTTGACCGGCAAGTCGTACTGGAGCGGTTGCGGCCTTTGCTCGAAGGAGACAAGCGCAATCTGGTGGGGCAGCATATCAAGTACGATATCAACGTCCTGCGCAATCATGGCATCGAACTGGTTAATGTTGCGCATGACACCATGCTGGAATCCTATGTGATTGATAGCACGGCAACACGTCATGACATGGACTCGCTGGCAAGGAAATACCTGGATGTCGCCACGGTCAAGTTCGAGGATGTCGCCGGCAAGGGCAAGAAGCAGCTGACTTTTAATCAGATTGAGATTGAAGCGGCTAGCCAATACGCTGCTGAAGACGCCGATATCACGTTACGCCTGCATCAGGTTCTCTGGCCAAGGCTGGTAGCAGAGCCGGTATTGCAGACCTTATATGAAACTATCGAAATACCTGCATTGCTGGTGCTATCCCATATCGAGTACACCGGTGTGCGAATTGATGCAGGAATGCTCGAGAAGCAAGGAGCCATTCTTGCCAAGACAATCGAGCAGGTGAAGCTGGATGCCTACGCAGATGCTGGGCGCGAGTTCAATCTGGGGTCGCCCAAGCAGATTGGCGAAATCTTCTTCGATGAAAAGCAGTTTCCGATCATTCGTAAAACACCGAAAGGACAGCCTTCCACGGCTGAAGATGTGCTTGAGCAGTTGGCGCTGGATTACCCGCTGCCCAAGTTGATATTGCAACACCGCAGTCTGACCAAGCTGATGTCGACTTATATAGAGAAGTTGCCATTACAGATCAACCCGAAGACCCAGCGTGTGCATACCTCCTACAACCAGGCCATTGCTTCGACGGGACGCTTATCCAGTACAGATCCGAATCTGCAGAACATACCGGTACGCACCGAAGAAGGTCGTCGTATACGTGAAGCCTTCATAGCGGAGGATGGTTACAGATTGCTGGCAGCGGATTACTCCCAGATAGAGCTGCGAATCATGGCGCATCTGTCTGGTGATAAAGGATTGGTCAGTGCGTTCGAACAGGGGCTGGATGTTCACAAGGCGACAGCCGCCGAAGTATTCGGTGTGCCTCTGGAGGCGGTCGAGCCGGATCAGCGTCGATCGGCCAAAGCCATCAACTTCGGACTAATCTACGGCATGTCGGCTTTCGGACTGGCAAAGCAGCTGGATATAGCGCGAGGCGAGGCTCAGTCCTATATCAATTTGTATTTTGAGCGTTATCCCGATGTAAAGCGTTATATGGATGAAACGCGTGCACTGGCCAAAGAGCAGGGCTACGTCGAGACCGTGTTTGGTCGTCGTCTGTACCTGCCGGACATCAACGCCCGCAGTGCACAACTGCGAAACTATGCTGAACGCACAGCCATCAACGCCCCGATGCAGGGCACTGCTGCCGATATCATCAAACGAGCGATGATCAATGTTGATGACTGGTTACGCAAGGACAAGATTGAT
>NZ_CP018632.1:1290000-1417500 GCF_002215215.1 Granulosicoccus antarcticus IMCC3135
CGACATCGACAGGCTGGTTGCAACTTGCGACCCCGGGGTCATTGTTTGTAATGAGAATCAGCCGACCTCTATAGGAGTCGAATTACTGCGTGAAAAATACGCATCACGGATGGACAGCTTTGCTTTCAAGTCTGCTGTTGAAATCGAGGAAATTCGTCTCTTCGGGGATTTTGCCATCATGATTACTCACTTCGATGTACAGATGACCAACAAGGATACTGGTCAGCTGGGTGGCGGCAGGGGGAGGCTGATCATTGGTTATCGTAAGAATGAACATGGTGAGTGGAAGATGGCACTTGATGTCGACAATAACGACTGAACGCCGCTAGCAATGAGAATCTGGTGTTGATCGGGTACACTGAATTAACACCAGTTTCTAAACGGACTATTGATTGTGCATGTCTATAACCCTGCAGCCAGGATAAGACCTCACTGGTTTGCAATATTGTTTTGTTCTTTTCTGCTGAGCTTAACCTCGCCATCTTCAGCGACGGCTGCTGGTTTTACAAGATTGGCACCTGGCAGCGAGCAGGCGATGGATATCGGGATCTGGTATCCCAGTGAAGGTGCGGTACCAGCGAGCCCTAATACGCCCTTCGGGCAGGCGTTGGCAATCGGTGCTGAACCTGCAGGTAGTGCATTGCCGGTTGTCATTCTATCTCATGGCAACGGAGGCTGGATGGGCAGTCATGCCGATACGGCATTAGCACTGGCAGATGCCGGGTACGTGGCCATAGGGTTGACCCATAGCGACGATAATTCAAAGAATGAGAATGTTGCACCTTCGGTCTGGATGTTTTCTCGTCCCCGAGAGTTGATAGCCAGTATTGATGAGGTTCAACAGCATTGGCCAGATGCCAGGCACATGTCAGAGGATCAGATAGGTGTGTTCGGCTTTTCAGCCGGTGGCTATACGGCACTGGTGGCGGCGGGCGCTGTGCCAGATATTGATCTGGCGGTTCAACATTGCAAGGTGCAGCCGCTTGAGTATCTGTGCGTAATCGGAGTGGTGGATGAACTGGCCGACAACCTTCAGTCGGGTGCTTTGACTGAATTTGCCGGCGACTCTCGTATCAAGGCTGTCAGTGTGGCCGCACCTGCATTCGGATTTACCTTTAATGCCAAATCGCTGCAAGCAGTAACGGTTCCGGTGCAGATCTGGTCAGGCGCGTTGGATGAACGTGTACCACATGACAGCAATGGTGGTGTGATCTCTTCAGCATTACCGGGTCTGAACGAAGTTGAGATAGTGGCGGGGGCAGGTCACTTTTCGTACCTGACGCCCTGTGATCCGGCTATGCAGGCTGCCAATGCTGGCCTCTGGGAGAGAATCTGTGTCGATGCAACAGGTTTTGACAGGCTTGCCTTTCACGATACGTTCAATGCTCGCGTTGTGGAATTCTTTGATAAGGCAATGGTGCCGTGAACGACCGGCTACATTGAGGTCAGCTTTGCGGCCAGCCGTCATTCAGTTCGCAGAAAATCCGCTGAAAGGGAAGCATGAATGGTCCTGCAGGATGATTGTGCTAACATCGCGCGGGCAACAAAGGCGTGCGTATTCGGTGATCAGCGCGAATTGATTCCGGAGGTACAAATTATTCGGAATAGCATCCGGAATAGCTAGCAAGGGTGAAATAAATGAAAAGTCAGGTAGAAATAGTTGCCGATGCGATTGATCTTGTACGTCCTTCCATTGATCTGCTTTTCGAACGTACAAACCGACAAGAGCTCCATATCGTTGTCATGAATCCAAGAGTAAAACCTTGGGAAGCAACGTTTGAAGAGTCGATTTTGTATGAAACTTCATTAGGCCAACCGGAGAAGTGGACGATTAAATTCGACCAGTTGGCAAGGCAAAAAGCCAGGCAAGCGTGGCGAAACCAGTGTGCCAATATAAACAGTCAACTCGTTCATCCTGCTTCATTACAAGAAGATGATTTGCTCTTTTTCGGCTCTTTCGTTTATGGCGATATTGTCGTTGCCTGCAGTGGCGTTGAACAATGGTACGACATGCTGATCAGTGGCTGGATCGCAGTGGCCATCGAGCAATTGATGATGCATGAATATCAGACCATCAAGTCAAAAGCTCCTGGTCAGCAAACATTCAAGGACGGCCAATAAGGCATTCTTGACAGGGGCAGTGTAGAAACAGCCTTTACTCAGCTTTGCCAATCTCTCGAAACATGTTTATTCCTGTCGCTCTGTAACCACTTGATTCGTAAACATGCAGTGCAATTCTGTTTTCGATAGCGACTCGCAATCGTATCTGCCTGACACCTGAATTTGACAGGTGGGTGTCCAGCTCCGCCAGTGCCAATTTTCCGAGTCCCTGGTTTTGGTAGGTCGGTAGAATATAAAAATCACAGACGAAAATTTGATCAGCATCGTGTTCTCGGCTATACCAGATATAGCCAATGTGATTGTTTGTCAGTTCTACTGTATTGACTATGCAGTACAGGAATTGACCCTTTGTACCTGGGCCGGAAGGTAAGTCACGGGCCACTTCGCGCTTCGCTATTTCAGTGGCTGCCTCGAGTGATAATTTGTAGCTCGAGGCTATTTCCGCCGAATAGTCGCAAATGAAATATGACAGGTAGTCATCATATTCCTCATCAAGCATCGCTCTGTAGCTAATCATCGGGTTACTGAATTCATCGGCGCAATTTCACTAACATAGCTTATTGCAGATGAATACTCCAATTGACGCTTGATATTCTTACCGCTTGTTTCAAGCAAAAATCAGTCACCTGATTCACAGATCAACAGGGATGCGTGATCATTTTCCGCCGCCGCCGCCGCCGCCGCCACCACCGTTGCTGCCACTGCCACTACCACTGTTGCCGCCGCTGCCATTTCCCTCATTGGCACTGCCGCCACTACGCGATGAAGATTCTCCCGATCGGTCATCCTCCTTGGTGTCGTGCTCTTCCGAGCGCTTGCCAGTTGTATCGGAGCTCAGATCTCGCGACTCATTGTTTTTCTGGCTCTGACTATCAGAGGCACGGTCCTGTTTGTATTGTTCCTGCAGCAGGAGACGTTGTTCTTCGGGCAGGGCAAGATAGTCTTCGTATAACCGTCGTAGTCGTGCTTTATGGGTTTCATCCAGAGATTGCCAGGTCTGGTACTGCCGCTGAAGAGTTGCACGCTCTTCTTCACTCATCAGTTGCCAGCGTTCCTGGAGGGTGCCGGTCTGGGCTCGTTCAGTCTGTTCCACTTGCAGCCAGCGATCGGCATCAAGCAGCTTCAACTGGCGGTCTTGAACATCCAGTTCATCCCATGAACTGGCGAAATTGTTCAATAACTGTTGTTGCTGAGGTTCCAGCTCCTGCCACAGTGGAGCGGCCAGCGCCAAGGTTGGAAGGCACAGTGACAAAGCTGCCAATAACGGTTTCATGACCTTGAAAGGCATTCTGGCTTTCATCCCTGTTGAGAGTCTAGCCAGAGTAGAAAGTCGACAGATCCGACAAGATCAAGGCTTTCTTCAGAGGACATGATGGGTAATAAATCTACTGAATCAGTTTCCAATGATGCAGCCTTCACCAATGAGATGTTCGTATCGGCAGAAATCGGATTTGCTGCCAGTTCGGACTGGGGTGTCATCTTGATCATGCTCTCTGTCGGACTACTTAGCATCTGAGCGCTGTTGATAACCAGTATGGCAGCAAGTGAGGCGACGCAGCAGGTTGCCAGGGATGCGCTCACGGGACGATTTTGCCAGAGAGTGTTGACGTGCCGCTGCAAACGATCAATCGTATTCTCAGGGTCGTTTTGGTGTATCAAAGTACCTTGATTGCTTCGAGCGACGGCTATCGCGTCGGCTTTGTCAGGGATCTGCTGGCTGACTGAGCGCATGACAGCCCGGCGTCGTGCTGCTGCAAGCCTGTCGACAATGTCAGGTGACAGGGCATCGGTCTCGGCATCCAGTGCAAGCAGCAAGCTTTCCATCGAAGCGTTCTCCGGCGTCCGGCGTGAAGATGGCGATTTGTCGGAACTGTTCATGTCCCTTTCTCCTGCAGCTGCCCCTGCAAGGCAGATACGGCTCGCGAAAGATGAGTCTTGACACTGCCTTCGCTGATATCCATGGCCTCGGCGGTCTCTCTGACACTCAGACCTTGCCAACGACGCAGAAGAAAGACTTCCCGTTGTTGCGCTGGTAGTGCTGAGAGAGCGTGGTTGATTCGTGATGACTGCTGGGTGCTGACCAGTTCATCTTGAGGGCCAGGCTGCTCGCTAGGCAGATAATCCATGGTATCAGCTGTTGAATCGCCTTGTTCCGCGTCGTTTGCTGAAGCAATTGCTCGACCAACCCAGCGCTTCAGTCGATTCATGCCTCGAGGTCTGACTCTGTCTGTGATGCCGTTTTGCAGAATCCGGTAGAACAACGGTCCCCACTCATCGCCGGGGCGATCGGCGTAACTCTCACAGAGTTTCAGCATGGCATCCTGAACGGCGTCCAGTGCATCATCTTCGTTTTTCAGCGCATAGCGTGCCATGACAAATGCTCGGCGCTCTATAGATTGCAGAAAAGCATCAATCGACAGAGGCGTGCCAGCATCAGCTTGCAGCCTCTCCGGTTGTGCAGAGTTACAGTCCGATGTCGTGCCGGTATCGGATGCATCACACTGTTTGCGCAACGCGTCGAACCCTGGAGAGTCGGCTTCCGGGTCGGTTCGTTGCGGGTCATGTTCTGATTGCGTAGATTGAATGTCCATCGCCTCGATATTTTGGCAAGGCGGCAACGTTGTTCTGGGTGTTGCCAAGGTCTTACGTCCCGAAGCGAGGGTTTTGTAGCTATCCAGCTCATCAGCTTCCAAAGCCCCAGCTACATCTGATGAACTGCAAGGGGGCGAGAAGCAACTCAGGGCTTATGGCCATGGTTGAGCGTATGAGGGTCGGAACTGTCTTCACGGCTATCTCCTGCTTGTCGTCAGCACCATATTTTTCATGGTGGTAATGACTACAACGCATTAGTTCGTGATTGGTTGACAGAGATTATGGAATGGCGGCAGATTGGATCCGTACTGCCGCCATTCAACGATCATCACAACGATAGGGTCTGAGAGACTGTCCGAAAATAGACCGATCTACTGCGATCGCTATCTCGGACAGATTCCTACTGCTTCAGGAGCTCAGGGGTTATTTTGCGCTACGACCATGCCCTTGCTTGAGCTCCAGAACACCGTCATCGTCACGATCCATACGCTCAACGATCGGGCTTATTTTTTCGTCCAGCTCGGCTGGGCTGACAATGCCGTCGCCGTCTTCATCAAAGCTCTGGAAGATATCAACCATACGACTACGTGTCAGGGCACGGTAGATGGTGTCGAACTCTTCGATGTTCAGCGCACCGTCCGTATCGACGTCGGCGCTGCTGAGCTGTGCATTCTTGTAAGTTTCGATCTCTTCCTGGGTCACCTTGCCGTCAGCGTTGGCATCAGCATTTTTGAACAGTGTGAGCATGATGTTTGAACCTTGCCTTCCTGAGCGACCATGGCGTTTGCCGTGTGCTTTCTTGTGACCTTCTTTGCCGCTCTTGTCATGGCGCTGCGGTTGTTCAGCCTTGTCGCCGGGACCTTCGGGCATCAACTGCTCGTTGATTGTCTCGTTTTCGCCGTCCTGAGCCATCGCGACGACTCCGGTTGTACCCAATATCAGGGCTGTGGCAAGAATCAGTGGAATTGAAGTGTTGGGTTTCATGTGGAATCCTATGTGGTGAAATTTGAATTTGCGATCAGTCAGTGACCGTTGGATTACACAATAGGGACAGATGGACGGCGATATGTGTCAGCGGCAGGTGAGTTTTGTCGCGTATCGTCGCAGTTGTCCTGTTTGATACACATTGCGACAAACTAATGTGTCAGGAGATGATGGAGGCGCTGCATAACAGGGATGTGAGCGTCACAATACGAGCTGTCTGTAAGCAGAATCAAAGTCTGGAGCAATGTATGTCGGATATCTCTGAAGCGCAGGTGCTGATCGTCGATGATGAGCGAGACATCCGCGAACCACTGGGCCAGTATTTGCGTAGCAAGGGGTTTCGGGTGCAGCTGGCAGCTAATGCGACTGAGGCACGCAAGGCGGTGGCCGAGTCGCTCATCAGCATTGTGATCCTGGATGTCATGATGCCAGGAGAAGATGGTTTGAGCCTGTGCCGCTGGCTGGTAGCCAATGACGGGCCGCCGGTCATTCTGTTGACGGCCATGGCAGATGATACCGATCGTATTGTCGGTCTGGAGATTGGAGCCGATGACTACCTGCCCAAGCCATTCAACCCCAGAGAACTGCAGGCTCGTATTCATGCGGTACTTCGCCGGGTTCCTCCACCTGCCAATCGGATTTCCAACAACCTTCGTCGCTTTGCCGGTTGGGTCCATGAGTCAGGCGCACGCCAGTTGCGACATGATGATGGCCGCCAGGTTGAACTGACAACCACTGAAAACAGGTTGCTGGAGGTCTTGTTGGAGCATCCTCGCAAGGTTCTCAGTCGTTCCAGTCTGCTTGATCTGACTGCCGGACGAGAGGCCAAGGCCTACGATCGTGCCATCGATAATCAGATCAGTCGTCTGCGGCGCAAGATTGAAGCTGATCCGCAACACCCCGCTTTGCTGGTAACCGACTGGGGCGGCGGCTACGCTCTGGCTGCTGATGTGGAAAACGTGGATGCAGCGGAGCAATGAGGTCAACGTTGACACGATGGCTGCCCGATGGGCTGGCTGCACGCTTTACCCTGTTGCTGGCCTGTGCGCTGATTATGGCTAATGTACTGGCCTTGCTGGTACTGTCAGGCGAGCGTGCTCGATGGGGACGTGAGTCGCGCGATAGTCGCGAGCTTGAGCGCATCATCGCATTGGTGCCGGTGCTCGAATCCATTGAACCTGGACGGCGAGCGGTCATTGCCGCAAGCGCCTCGACACGAGTGGCTCGTGTTGAAATGAGTGACCGACCACTGATCGTTGAAACAGCGGACACTAAGCGGTCGCGTTCATTGCAGGAACAATTGAACCAGTCATTGGCACCACGAGATGTTTTCGTGATGGTGGGCAACCGGCAACAACCTGGCTCCAGACAAGGTGGTGAGCGTAGAGATCGGGATCATCGTCCGCAGAAGAAGCCAGGGCCAGAGATCATCGGGGTATCAATCCGGCTTGCCAGTGTTAATGGTTCTGCTCGCAGAGCAACACCGAATACGGCCATAAGGCCTGAATCTGCTCATGCCAGCTGGTTGAACATCACGGCAAAAGGTGAGCCAGCTCTGCCCGGGGCTGCATCGCAGTTGCTGGAGGATGGGGTTTTCTTTCTGATTCTGGGCCTGTCTCTGGTGTCTGTGCTGGCCGTCGGGCTTTGGTTCGTGCGTCGACTGACTCAACCGTTGGCTTTACTGGCAGAAGCGGCTCAAGCGGCCGGGCGTGGTGACCGGACAGCCAGAGTACCGGAGCAGGGAGCACGAGAGGTGCGTGCTGCAGCGTCAGCATTCAACTCCATGCAGGCACAGATTGCCCGGTTTGATGCCGAACGCACCCGAACCCTTGGGGCTGTTGGTCATGACCTGCGCACACCTATAACCAGTCTGCGCATTCGGGCGGAAATGCTCGACGATGAATTCCGGGAACCGATGGTGCGGACTCTGGAGGAGATGACGGTGATGGCCAATGATCTGGTGGCTTTCGCCCGTGGTAATGACGATGGCGAGAAGTTGCAGAGTTTTGACCTGAATGAAACTCTGGTCCATTTATGTAAAGAGCGAGGGGCAAACTATCTGGCAGGGGGGGCCATTCAGTTCAAAGGGCGGCCGGTTGCCTTGATTCGTGCTGTGGGCAACCTCATAGACAATGCGATTCGCTATGGTCTGGCTGCGCGAGTCTCGCTCGCTCACTCTGATGGCTACGCCATCATTCGTATTGAGGATGATGGGCCGGGAATACCAGCAGAGCGAATGATGACGGTGTTCGAGCCGTTCGTACGAGGCGATGAGAGTCGCAATAGCGAGACTGGTGGGGCTGGTCTTGGCTTGTCTATCGCACGATCCATCGTTCGTGCTCACGGTGGTACCATTGAACTGCACAACAGGAAGCCGTCAGGTCTGTTGGCTTGTGTTTATTTGCCGATGACAGAATAGTCATGTTCATGTGAAGAATGGCTGCCGGCAGGGGAAGATCCAACCCTGTTTTCTTGCCGGTTGAGAAATTCGTGAAATTCTTGTCAACCGAATTCTATCTGCTGCGTTAACCATCTCAAGGCAAGTGTTCCAACGCTTGCTACGGTAATCAACAGATGGGTTTTCACATGACACTCAGCAGATCCTCAGTTCAATCAGCCGCGTTGTCGGCTGTATCCTATTACTCAAGTAATACCGCAGACAGCTTTCTGCCCGCAGACGGTGCATCCGAAAACTCGAGCATGATCAGCAGTTGCCAGGCACCGGCGACTTGTGGAGAGTTGATGCAGGGCGCCATCGATGAAGCAGATTTTCTGGTCAATTGCCCGATTGCGCTATATGCCCGCGCCACGGTTTTTTCTGCCGATAATGATGGGCTGACAGTGCGCGATGCAGAGCAGTACAGCAAGGTCGCTGACGCCATCGCACTGCTTGAGGTCTATGAGCAGAATCGCCCGGGCTCTGAAGTAAAGTCGCATTGCGAAAACAGACGGGGTAGTGAGCTGGTTGTTACCAGCAATATTCCTCGCGGCAAAGGCATGGCGTCCAGTTCTGCAGATCTTGCTGCGGCATTGAGTGCTGCGTGCAAATATCAAGGCCTGAGCATCTCCCCGGTGGAGCTGTCACGTCTGATCGCCATCATTGAACCTTCTGACAGTGTGCATCTGCCGGGAATCGCCCATGTCAATCAGTTGAATGGAGCCGTTCATGCCTGTCTGCCAGCTCCACACGATATGAGCGTGATCGTCGTGGACTGTGGTGGTGAGATCTATACGCTGGAATTCGATCGTGACAGAGCGCATGGTGTCTATCGGACGATGCGTAACAAAATGGTCGCCACACTTGCGTTGATGACTAACAGCCTGCGACTGGGTGATGCTGAAGGTATTGCCCTGGCGGCAACCTTGAGTGCCAGAATCAGTCAGGAGATACTGCCGAAAGCCCCATTTGAAGAGTTACTGGAGAGCTGTGTCAGTGAAGGTGCTCTGGGTGTTAATTGCGCTCATAGCGGCACAGTGCTGGGGGTCTTGCATCGTACCAGCGATGGCATTGGAGCAACCTTGATGCAATCGATAAGACGTCGATTTGGCAGTGACGTCAGCATCATCGGCGATCATCGTATCGTTGCTGGAGGTTGTCATGCACAGTAACTCTACGCAGTCATTGTTCGCCACAGAGGCACATAATCCGGCGTTTTTTGCCGTTCGAAAGGCAATGCCAACAAAACAGGACCCCATCGATTTCTGTGTGCCTGTCAATCGACATTTTCCTCCTGCCTCGCTTCTGGAAGACATCCGTGAAGCCTTGCCCGATATTGTCAAATACTACCCCGACTACGCAGAGGTTCATCAGCAAGCACTCTCTATTCTGACCAGAATTCCTGCCTCACAGATCATTGTCGCCAATGGTTCCACCGAACTGATTACGCTTATTTGTCAGAGAGCCGAGGGGCCGATGGCGACCTGTACCCCGACCTTCGGTCAGTGGACCGATCTGCCACAGATGCAGGGTGTTCCTATTCACTTCATCCAAAGGCAGGCAGGCAATGATCACGTTTTGTCTGTGGCAGACATCGTGGCTTTTGTCAGAAAGTATCATATCCGGACGCTGGTTCTGTCCAATCCGAATAATCCGACTGGTGCTGTTATGGCTTCGCAGCATGTGCAGCAACTACTTGAACAGCTTGCCGATCTGTCCGCGATTATTCTGGATGAATCGTTTATCGACTATTCGGATGTCGTCAGTGCTGCAAACCTGGTAGAGGTAGCCAGAAACCTCATCGTCGTGAAAAGTCTGGGCAAATCCCTGGGCTGGCATGGTTTGCGGCTCGGCTATGCCGTGACGCACGAACAGCGTGCTATTGAGCTTCGCAAACAATTGCCTTGCTGGAATATCAATGGACTGGCTGCGTTCGTATTGCAGCGAGTCGCCGATATGCGCTCAGAGCTGAATGCCAGTTTTGAGAAGACGCGTCGTGACAGGCAGGCATTTGTTGAAAGCCTGGCCACGATTGATCGACTACGGGTTTTTCCCTCGCAAACCAACTTCGTATTCGCAGAGCTGGACCCCGGCGTCTCAGGGCGTGCCTTGCGTGATGCATTGCTTGAACAGCACGGGTGTTTTATCCGTGAATGCAGTAACAAGCGCGGTTCAAGTCAGCGTTATCTGCGACTTGCAGTCAATCTGCCTGCCGAGAATGAAATTCTGGTCAATGCGTTGCAGATGCTGCTTGCCAAATGGCCCACCTGATTGATCGATGAGTTTTTACAGAACAACAAATAATCATTTTCACGAACCATTCAAAAAAACTGCTTTATGATTGTTAAAAAAATACAGTTGAAAAACCAGTTAAACATATTTTCCATCTCATACCGAAATGGTGTCTTGCCTCTGACATCGAGGGCGTTGATGCTCTGCCTCTTTACTGTCGCCCCGGGTTCCAACGCCGCTGAGCGTAAGCCTGTCACCAGAGAAGAATTCGAGGGCGAAGTGCAATCACTCGATGGTAGTGATAACAACTCCAGAAATCCGCTCTATGGCGTTGCCAATACTGCCTATCGACGAATTGCTCCGTCAAACTATTCTGATGGACTATCAGCCCCTGCTGGTGGCCCAGAATCTCGTTACATCAGTAACCGTATTTTTGAGGATCAGGCTCAGAATCTGTTTTCGGAAAACGGGGTTACTCAGTGGGCCTACAACTGGGGGCAATTCATAGACCATACGATAGCGCTGCGTGCGACCAGTGAAGAGTTATTGGAGTTTACTTACGATGAGTCTGATCCGCTAGAGTATTTTGCTCATGGCGATGGTGTCTTCCGAACGAGTCGTAGTGCTGCTGTCGAGGGGACAGGTGTTGATACGGTCAGAGAGCAGCTGAACACCATCAGCAGCTTTGTTGACGCCTGGGCTGTCTATGGCGGAAGTGAGGAGCGCCTCGAATGGCTGCGGGAAGGAGCTGTGGATGGTGATCTGTCGAATAACGGCGCAAGATTGCTGATGAGCGAGGATCAGTATCTGCCTCGTGCCACTGAACGTGGCGATGCGGCCTCTGCACCGGTGATGGAACGGCTCGGGAATCTTCTGTTTGCACCGGATGCCGATGAGCAGGCCATTGTTGCCGGTGATATTCGTGCCAATGAAAATATAGCGCTAACGGGTATACAGACGCTCTTTGCAAGAGAGCACAACCGCATCGTTGACCAACTTCCCGAGGACTGGTCCGAACAAACCAAGTTCGATACGGCCCGTCAGTTCGTGATAGCGACGCAGCAATACATCACTTATGAGGAATTTCTGCCAGCACTGGGTATCGATCTGAAACGGGCGCGCCGTTATCGTGCGGATGTGGATACCAGTGTCAGTAATGAATTTGCCACGGTCGGCTATCGGGCCCATAGCATGATTCATGGTGAGATAGAAATGGCGAACCTGGCCAGTAGTTACGATGTTCAGACACTGGAGATGTTCGAAGAGATCGGTATCGAGATTGAAGCAGAAGGAGACCATATTGAACTGGCTGTACCTCTCAACGTCGCCTTCCATCGACCTCAGTTGGTTAATCAACTCGGCCTGGGGCCATTACTGGCAGGGTTGGGAGGAGAGCCGCAATACCGCAATGATGAGCAGATCGATAATCAGTTGCGAAGTGTGATGTTTCAGATTCCCGTGGAGCATGTTGCCGATTCGCAGGAATGCCTTGATGGACCCACCTTGAACGAATGCTTCGTATTGGTGAACGATATCGGTGTGCTTGACATCATGCGTGGTCGTGAGCACGGCATGGCTGCTTATAACGATATGCGTGAGGCCTATGGACTTGATCGAATCACCAGCTTCACGGCTCTGACCGGGGAGGCCACTGAGTCGTTTCCTGTTGATGATCCATTGGTCGATCTGGAAGATCCCATCAATGACCCCGATATACTCACCTACACTGAACTGCGCGATGCTGATGGACAGCTTTTGGAGTTGGGTTCAGATGCGGCCGATAGCGAAGCGGTTACCGGTGTGCGGCGCACCAGTCTGGCAGCCAGGTTAAAGGCGGTCTATGGTGATGTGGACAGCCTGGATGCCTTTGTCGGCATGGTGTCTGAACCACATCTGCCTGGCAGTGAGTTCGGAGAACTGCAAGAGGCTATCTGGAAGAAGCAGTTCGAGGCCTTGCGTGATGGAGATCGCTTTTTCTATGAGTGGAACCGGGGTTTGCAATCATTGACCAGGTTGCCTGAGTTGCAGGGCATAACCTTCGAGCAGACTCTGAGCGATGTGATTGTCAATAATACAGAGCTGGAATACGGTGACATTCAGTCGAATATGTTTCTTGTCAAAGCTGAATGAAGAAGTGATGGATTCTGGCAGGCCCGCCGGGTTTGTCTGAGCGTCTTGCCAGTCTGGCGTGGCTTTCCGCAAGTTCGCCTGTGCGAGTATCCGGATGGTTTGGCCACGCCAATAACGGTGTTGTACGCGCTATGTCGCTGGTTTTATTTCACTGGCTTCCAGCGCGGCAGCACCAATGGCAGATTTTTGTGATTCCGACAACTGCTTCTCTGTGGGGGCCGAACTATCCAGTTTTACGCGCACCTCTTTACGAGCAAACTGAATGCCGTTCTTTTCAAATTCACTTTGTACCCGTTGAAAGATCTCTTTGCGTATCTGAAATTGTTTACCCGGCTTTACCATGAATTTTCCACGTATCACGATGCCGATGTCATCAACTTGAATGACGCCCTGGGATTTGAAGGGTTGAATGAAGTCCCCTGCAAACTCTGGCATCTCCATGAGTTCGTTGCCAATGGTCTTGAATATTTTCTTGACCTTGATCAGGTCGGTTTCAAACGGAACGGTGAACGTCAGTTTCATGATCGCCCAGTCACGCGAATAGTTGGTGATTTTTGGAATCTCACCATAGGGGATAGTATGAATAGGCCCACGGTGGTGACGCAATTGCATGGCGCGTAGCGAAATTTTTTCAACAGTGCCCATGGTTCCCTCCACGTTGACGTACTCGCCAGCACGAAATGCATCGTCAATGAGGAAGAACAAGCCTGACACAATATCTGTCACCAGTTTTTGTGCACCAAAACCAATGGCAAGACCCACGATTCCGGCACCTGCCAGTAAGGGGGTGGTGTCTATGCCGACACTGCCAAGACCAATGAGTAAGGTCATGATCAGGATGGTTGTTTGTAGGAACCAGGTTATCAAGGGCAGTACCGTTGATAGCCTGGAACCACCGGCACCACCTTCATCACCACCAGGGAGCGCAGACTCACCATCACCACCTGCGACGGTTTTTTCTGCAGCGAGTTTCCGGTTCAACCACAGTGTTGTCACTTCCCATAAAAAATAGCCGACTGCAAATATCCCGATAAATTCGACAAATTTTCGTGTCGTTGTCGTACCGATATCCGAGGCGTCAAGATTGGCAATATCAATTCCCCATATTCGGGTTAACCAGGTGATGACAAACAACATGACAAGCAGCCTGCCAATGCGTATATAACTGCGTTTTGACGACTCGTAGGCTTGTTGAGCCAGGCTACCTTCGCCAACAATGGCAGGTGTGAGGTGTTTGACCAGACCTCTGATAGCTGTGTCAAGAACCGGGGCCAGCAGCAAAATGAACATGGTTGAGTATTGAACACCTTGTGTAACGAGATGGAGCAGATTCTGTGCAACCAGTACCTCTACCAGGGTCCAGCTACTGACAATCACCAACATCGCATAATAGGGATATAGCTTGGCTACCGTCTTTTCCATCGATGTCGCATCATCGTCCTTACCGTTGATGATATCGATCAGGGTAAATCGAGATTGCCATGCAATGAAGGCAAAATACAGATGAATGATCAGGTTGAACCAGAATCCGATTCGGGTTCCTGTTTCTAAAATACCGGTATGTACTCGCAAATCCATGACCGACAGGGTGAAGCCGATCAGCAGAGCCACGCAGACCAGGTGTTTGTGTAAAAACTGTGCAGCCTCATCACTGGTGTGAATCAATCGTAAATCGGAGCGTTTGGGGGCAAGTGCGAATTTCAATACGACTGAGAATAGCCTTGGAATCAGCACCAGGTTCCATAGGAAATGGTGCATGAAGAAACCGGCCTTAGGATCTATTACTTGCCTTAGTACTATCTGAGTAACAACAATAAATGCCAGTAGACCGGACAGATCCAGAACAAAACGCAGACTGAGCAGCGCGAGAATATCTTTCAGTGAAGGATTGATGGATGAGGAACTATCAATTTTCGAGCGCCATTTTCGGGTGAGTTTTCTGACTAGAAATTCAACGATCAGCCCGATCGCTATTGCAAGGAGAATACCGCCTAACAACTTCAACACGCCATTGGGGCCAAGGCTATCGACAAAAGTACTGAAGATTGCTGCCTGACCGGAAATCATGGTTGGGAATGCGCTGACAGCTGCTTGAATGGAAATAGGGATATTGGTCGTTATGAGGGTGAAAAAATCTGTTTTCTCAGTGATCTCTTCGGCAGCCTGTTTACTTGCAACCGCATCCAGTTGCTGCAACAGCAGGTCTCTTACTTCATTGTCAGATAGTCGGGAGACAAGCGCTCTTACCGCTTCAGGGTTGTCTATAAGATTCAGCTCATAGCCCGCTTGCTCAGTATCTGATGAGGATAGCGATATCTGTTGAGCGAACGTATGGGAGCTTGTCCCGAACAGCAGGACAATACTCAGCAGGAAGACGATGCGCTTGAATGCTTGCATGGCTTGTATCGTCTCAATTGTTTTCGGTGAGATTGGAGATGTCCAGCGCAATGCCACCGGATGAGGATTGCTCGATGGCCTCTATCAGACGATGTGAGTCAAGTGCTTCACGACCAGTGACCATCGGCGCACGACCTTGTTGAACGGCCTCAATGAAATCCTCGATCACGGCCTGATGCCACTCATACTTGACAATAACCGGGCCATCCTCTCCTGCATGCTCTGTGCCGGGCGTAGCTTGTTCGCATCGTCCGTCACGCCAGGAAATATCCAGCGTATCAGCACCCAGACGTAACGTGCCGTGCTCGCAGTTCAGGGTAATCGTCTCGCGGCCATGTGGGAAAGTTGCGGTGCTTGCCACCAGTGAGCCCACCGCACCGGAGCTAAAGTGCAATCCTGCGACAGCAAAATCCTCGGCTTCCATCTGGTGTAGCGGGGTGGTTGCACTCATCGCTTGCACGCGTGAAACGGGGCCCGTGAGGCTAAGTGCAAGATCGATGGTGTGGATGGCTTGCGTAATCAATACACCGCCTCCATCACGGGCATAGGTGCCGCGCTCCAGTTCATCGTAGTAGGATTGCTCACGCCAAAGTGGTACGGCAATCTCTATAAGTCCCTGTTTGCCAAGTGCACCGCTGGCCAACAGTTTTGCTGCAGCCTTTGAAGAAGCACGCATCCGGTGTTGGAAAAGCACGCCGAGTGTCACTCCCTCGCGTTCACAGATCTGGACAACTTGTCTGGCCTCATCGACGGTGCGTGCGACTGGTTTTTCCAGCAGAATGTGTTTTCCCGCCTTCGCCAGAGTCTCGATCAATTCGATACGAACACTGGGCGGAGTGGCCACAATCACAATCTGCACATCTGGGTTTTGTGTGACGGCTGACAGTTCACTGGTGAACAAGGGCGGTGGGCCAGCATAAAGCTCTGCCAGATAATGTGCACGTTCGGGACGCCGGGACACGATTGTCTCAAGCCGGACTCGTGTCCGGGCTGCCGAGAGGGCGGCCACATGGGTGGGGGCTATCATGCCCGCGCCAATGAGTGCAACGCCGACTCTGGGTGTCTCCGTTAACTGTGTCATAAAAAATTATTCTCCCGTTTCCAAGTGCTGGCAGCAGATCAAATACCCGTGCGATCATCATAATCGTAAATTGGCTTCTCACTCGCGTCAGCCCCGGCGCAAGTGGTATCTTATTACTTTCACCCTGTAGCGGATTTAACCCAATGAGCGGACTACTAGACAACGTTGATCCAGACGGCCTTCTGGAATACTCGGTGGTTTATACCGATCGCGCGGTCAACCATATGTCAGTGCAGTTCCAGCAGACCATGCGGGACATTCACAAAACCTTGACGGATGTGTACTCGGCGCATCGTGCCGTGATCGTGCCCGGCAGTGGTAGTTCGGGTATGGAGGCTGTTGCGCGCCAATTGTGCCGTGACAAGAGTTGTCTGGTTATCCGTAACGGCTGGTTCAGTTTTCGCTGGTCGCAGATCTTTGATGCCGGCAATATACCGTCAAGTCATGATGTGCTGCGAGCGCAACTGATCGGTGATGCTCCTCAATCGGCATTTGCGCCGGTTCCTGTCGAAGAGGTGGTGGCCACTATTGCTCGTGACAAGCCCGATGTTGTCTGCGCACCGCATGTAGAAACGGCAGCGGGTATGATTTTGCCGGATGATTACATCAAGGCGGTGGCCGAAGCGGTTCATGCTTATGGTGGAATCTTCGTGTTGGACTGCATTGCGTCAGGCACCATCTGGGTTGATATGCAGGCATTGGGTGTCGATGTGCTGGTATCAGCTCCGCAGAAGGGCTGGAGTGGCTCGCCTTGCGCTGGGCTGGTCATGCTCAGCGAGCACGCTTATAACTTGATGCAGGAAACCACCAGTGACAGCTTTACGCTGGATCTGAAGAAATGGTCGCAGATCATGGAAGCCTACCTTGACGGCAAGCATGCCTATCACGCCACCATGCCGACAGACAGTCTTATCGTGTTCCGTGATGTCATGAACGAGACAGCCAGCATGGGCTTTACGAAGGTCAAACAGAGTCAGGTTGAGCTGGGGCAGCGTGTTCGTGCCTTGCTGGAAGAGGCAGGCTTTGTCAGTGTGGCGGCAAATGGTTTTCAGGCGCCGGGTGTCGCGGTGTATTACACCGATAACGACGAACTGCATAGTGGCAAGGCGTTTGCGGCCACAGGTATGCAGATTGCTGCGGGTGTTCCGTTACAGATTGATGAACCGGCAGGGTTCAAGACCTTCCGAATCGGATTGTTCGGGCTGGACAAACTGGCTGATGTTGATGCGGCTGTTGAACGTTTTGCCAAGGCACTGGAGCAGGTACGAGCCAGTACAGAATCAACTACCGTCTGAGACTAAGGACCATCAAGCTGCGCGCAGCGTCCACGCTGATCGTCTGTCTGACGCTTTTTTCAATTGCTCTGGCCTGGTTGCCTGGCACTGACAGCGTCGGGCAGTCGCATGTGGATGCTGCTTTCAAACGGGCTCTGGTTGGTTATGCGCTTGCCCGAAGTCTTAATGGTGTCATTTCGGTTGCACAGGGCACCGAGGTGGCTATCCAGCCTGCCGGGATTGGTGTGAATTTCACGCCTGGTCAGATTCTGGATCCGGTTAATGATCTGGTGGAGCGTTTTTCCTGGATCATGATGTTGGCCAGCAGTTCACTGGGAATTCAGAAAGTACTCTTGTCCATGAGCGCATGGCAGGGGTTGTTCATTGCAGTGACTGTGCTCGGACTTGTCTTTTGTGTTTGTGTCATTTCACCTCGGCTGCGTCCAGGGCGGCGAGTGGTGCAACGATTGTTTCTGTTTGTGCTGTTGTTGCGATTCATGATGCCAGCTATCAGCGTGGCCAACGACTGGGTATATCGCACTTTCCTGGAAGCGGATTACGTGTCCGCATCGGCCACGCTGACACAGGCTCAGCAGGCCATTGGGCAGATCAATGAGGCGGTAACGACTGAGCGTCAGGAGACGCCCGACAGTTTCATGGACCGCGCCCGCAGCTTGTACAATCTGGCGCTTGCACAGATCGATATCGATCGACGTCTGGATGAGTATTCACAGGCAGCCGAATCAATCAGCGAAAGCACCATCCGGCTGGTGGTGGTCTTTGTGATGCAGACGCTGGTATTTCCGCTGATCTTCCTGTTTGTCATGTTGGGACTGATCCGGCGATTGGCCAGTCCCTGGAGCCGCTGAGGCGAGTTTTAAACCAGTACGTCCAGCTGTTCCATGTTTTCACCGCCGAATATGGATCGATAGCGGGCAATTTCTGCTGCAGGTCCGGTTGCCTTGTCAAAATTGTCCGACAGTTTGACGGTAGGTTTGCCGTTGGCGTGGGTGACCTTGCACACGAGCGATATTGCTTTCAACTGCGAGTTGTATTCGGTGGCACAGTCGCTGAAGTCGTTGGTCAGATGTGTGCCCCAACCAAAACTGAGTCGTACCCGTCCGTTGAACTGATGATAAACCTGCTCAATGGTATCCACGGTCAGTCCGTCGGAGAAAATCAACAGTTTCTCTCGTGGGTCCTTGCCGCGCTCACTCCACCACTTGATCAGTTCCTCACCGCCTGCAAGGGGTTCTTTCGAATCGATGCGAAAGCCACTCCAATCGGCAACCCAGTCAGGCGCATTTTCCAGAAATCGAGTGGTCCCATACGTATCAGGCAGAACTATCAGCAGGTTGCCGTCGTAGGTGCGGCTCCAGTGCTTGAGAACGCGATAGGGTGATTTCATCAGGGCCTCATCACCATCTGCCAGTGCGGCTTCCACCATCGGCAGCTCATGAGCGTTGGTGCCAATGGCATCCAGATCCAGGTCCATGGCCATTAATACGTTACTGGTGCCAGTAAACTTGCTGCCAAGGCCTTCTTTCATAGCGGCGATGCACCAGCGTTGCCACAGAAAACTGTGGCGTCTGCGTGTACCGAAATCGGCAATTTTCAAATCAGGCAACTGGTCTAGTCGCAGTACTTTTTCCCACAGTTTGGCTTTGGCTCGGGCGTACAGAACATCGAGTTCGAACCGACCAACGCCGTGCATGGATGCCCGTGAGCGCAATTCGCTGATGATGGATAACACCGGTATTTCCCACAAGGTTGTCTCGGCCCAATCACCTTCGAAGTCGATCAGATACTGCCCATCCTCAACCCGCAGACGGTATTCAGGTAGGCGATAATGACGCAACCATTCGATGAATTCCTTGGTAAACAGGCGCTCACGTCCGTAGAAGGTGTTACCCGTCAGCCAGATGAGCTCTTTCTTGGTAAACCCGATAGAGCGTGCATGATCCAGCTGTGCCCGTAAATCCTTCTCGTCGATCTCATCGGCAAGCCTGACGCTTTTTGAGCGGTTGATCAGTGAAAAGGTGACCGGTACGTCTGGTCGTTCTTTCCAGATGGTCTGCAACATCAGCAACTTGTAGACATCGGTATCCAGCAAGCTGCGTACGATCGGGTCGAGCTTGAAATTATGATCGTAGACTCGTGTGGCGATGTCCGGCATGGGGCTTTGAACCATGAAATACTATCCCTGAAATTCAGTTGCTGAGACTGCGTCAATTGAGCAGTCTGACGAGGGTTTGTCTACTGCAGGAACTTCCTGATGCGCTCGATAGCGCTTTCGATATTCTCCAGCGAATTGGCATACGACAAGCGTATATAGCCTTCGCCGTGGATGCCGAAGTCAGGGCCTCCCACCGTAGCTACGCCTGCCTCTTCAAGCAATGCGTTGGCCAGCGGTTTGGACTGCCAGCCTGTCTGCTTGATATTGGGAAAAGCATAGAAAGCCCCTTTTGGTGTCACACAGCTTACACCGTCAAGCGAATTGAGCTGTTCCACCACGACTCGACGCCGCTCGTCAAAGGCTTTCATCATGCTCGCTACCGCATCCTGCGGGCCGGTCAGTGCTTCCATGGCGGCGTACTGGGCTGGTGCATTCACGCAGCTCCAGCAATTAACTGCCAATTTTCTGACTGAATTGAACAGTGAATCGGGCCAGACAGAATAGCCCAACCGCCAGCCGGTCATGGCGTAGGTTTTTGACCAGCCGTTGAGAAGAATGAGGCGATCACGGATTTCCGGATAACTCAGCAAGGAGACGTGCTCTGCGTCGTCATAGGTCATCTGGTCATAGATTTCATCGGACATGATGGCCACCTGAGGATGTTCCAGCAGTCCGGCAACCAGTTTGTCGATTTCTTCTCGCGGAGTGACGCCACCACAAGGGTTAGCCGGAGAGTTGATGATCAACAGTCGGGTTTTTGGTGTGATCAGAGCCAGCGTCTCTTTTGCTGAAAAGGCAAATTGATTGCTCTCGCGAATAGGAATGGCGACCGGCGTGGCACCCGTGAATTCAATCATTGAACGATAGATCGGGAAGCCGGGATCGGGGTAGAGAATCTCGGCACCGGGTTCACCAAACATGAGAATGGCTGCGAACATCGTAATCTTGCCGCCCGGCACAATGATCACATTGGCTGGGCTGACTTCGGTTCCATGCCGTCTCAGCAGGTCTGCAGCGACGGCCTCGCGTAAGGGTTCGATGCCGACTGCGGGTGTATAACCGTGATGACCGTCATACAGCGCCTTGACCGCAGCCTCAACAATGTTGGGCGGTGTTGGAAAGTCAGGCTGACCGATGCCCAGGTTGATAATGTCTCGTCCGCTGGCCGCCAAAGCTCCGGCTCTGGCCAGCACCGCAAAGGCGTTTTCCTCGCCAATGCGATTGAAAGCGGCTACCGGTGATAAGGCTGCGTTGGCGTGCTGTGGGGGTGATGAGCTCATGAGTCAGGCTGGGGGTTTGCTGCAGGTAGGGAGGGCGTCAGAGTTACTACTGTCGTTCTGGCGTTTCTATCGTGTGACCAGCCAGTTCAGGCTTGATGATCAGCTGGCAGCTCAGACGGGAATTCTCCCGCCGCTCGGCTGCTACGCCCTCGAGCATCTCCAGCTCCATGTCGTCTGGCTCTGCAAACAAGGCGGCAGTTGACTCGTCCAGGTAGACATGGCAGGTGGCGCAGATGAGGCTGCCGCCACATTCGGCTACAACTTCATCCACATCGTTTTGAACGGCTGTGTCCATGACGCTGTCACCGACCCGTGCATCGACGGTTCTGATGGTGCCATCGGCGGACTTGTAATGGAGAATGATTTCCTGACTCATGAGGCGATCTGGTTAAGTTGCTGTTTATACCCGTGATGGTATCCAAGTAAGCGCTCGGCGTCACATCCGTTTTTTTTGTGATCTGATTCACAGCTTTCGATTGTATCCTTGCCACAGAATCCAACCGGGTCCCCAATTCATTCTGACTATGCTGAAGCTTCGCTACTCTGCTGTGTCCGTAGTGGCATACTGAGGCGGGGCAGAGGTATGGAAACCTGCAGTGACTGAACTTGAACGCAAGATTTATCACGAACAAATTCGACTGATTTACAACCAGGGACCGGTGCTGGTCGCTGGTGCCACATTTACGGCTGTTTTCATAACACTGTTTTTGTGGCGCCATCTGCCGCAGTCAACGCTATTGCTCTGGTTGGCGGCCGTCGGGTTATCGACTTTACTCAGAATCTGGGTTATCTGTGCCTACCTCAAGGCCGACGAAAAAACCCGAGAACAGGCTATCTGGGGGCCGTTCTTCTGGTTGGGGACGCTGACAGCCGGAATGATCTGGTGCATCTGGCCGATGATGTTTTATCAGCTATACAGCACAGAATACCTGCTACTCATATCAACGATTTTTGCTGGAATGGTTGCCGTCAGTGCCGCCTCGGGCAGTATCTATCTGCCATCCTTTCTGTCTTTTTCCATACCGCTGGTGCTGCCGCTGGCCGTCGCACACATCTTGTCCGGTAACGAGTCTCTGGTTCTGACAGGCTTTTTGCTCATCATGTTTCTGGCCGTGAACTTCTTTCTGGCAGTCCGAGGTCATCGTCAGTATCGCAAGCTGATCCGCTCGCAGTTCGAGAACGTGGAGTTGATGGAGCGCCTGGCTGGAGAAAAGCGGATCGCCGAGCGAGCAGTCATTGCCAAGAGCCGTTTTCTGGCAGCCGCCAGTCATGATCTGCGCCAGCCATTACATGCCATGGGTTTGTTTCTGAGTGCGTTGCGACATCGCGAGACAGACCCGACGAAGCTGGAAATCCTCAACGACATGAACAAGTCGGCGCAGGCGCTCAATGGTCTTTTCAACAGCCTTCTGGATGTCTCGCGACTGGATGCCGAGATCATCGAGTTCAATCCGAAGCACCTTGTTGCCAGCGAAATGTTTGATGGCTTGCGTGCCCAATTCATGCAGCAGACCGATGAAAAGGGTGTCAGCCTGAACGTTGATGCTGGCCAGCATGTATTCTTTTCCGATGCTATTTTGCTGGAGCGCGTGTTACGTAATCTGCTGTCCAATGCGGTCCAATACACTAGCAGCGGTGGCATATACCTGCGTTGTGACGAGTATACGGATGGGGCCAAGCTGGTTACGCTTTGCGATACGGGTATCGGTATTCCGGAAGAGGCGGCAGAAGATGTTTTCTCCGAGTACTACCAGCTCAACAACCCGGCGCGTGATCGCAGCAAGGGCCTGGGTCTGGGGCTGGCGATCGTTCGTCGCCTGTGCGACCTGATGGACATGCCGCTTGAAATGGAATCGGTTGAAGGGCAGGGAACATTGTTCCGGATTGTGGTGCCCGGTGGCGATCCGGCCCAGGTTCTTGACGTAAGCCGCGGTACGCCGACCATGCAGGCAACAGGTCGTAGGGTGCTGGTTATCGATGATGAGGTGCAGGTTCTGCAAAGTATGCGTCACATGCTGGAGAGCTGGGGCTGTGAGGTCATGCTGGCAGAGTCAGCACGCAATGCGTTGAAATTGATTGCACTGACAGATGCCATGCCGGAGGTGATCGTGTCGGACTACCGTTTGCGGGACAACCTCAATGGGGTTGATGCGGTTGCAGCGATACGTGAGTCGCTGGAGTCCGAGGTGCCAGCCATTATCATTACCGGCGATACCTCACCCGAGAGGCTGAAGGACGTCTCGGGTGCAGGTATGCTTGTCATGCACAAGCCGGTCAATCCTGATGAGCTTCATAGTGTCATCTATGAGCTGTTTGCCTCGTTGGATGAGGATGATCCGGCTGCAGGCTCCGAGGTTTCAGTCGGCGACGGGTTCCTCGGCAGTTGCCCTGACCAGCTTGCCGATAGTCAAACCCTGTACCAGAATTGAAAACAGCACGATGACATAGGTCACCGCGACAATGATGTCGCGTTCCGGACTAGAGGGGATAGATAGTGCCAGGGCGACTGAAATACCGCCTCGCAGACCACCCCAGGTGAGCAGCTTCACGGCATGAGGATTGAAATCGCGGCCCAGCTTGCGCAGAATGGTGACCGGAATTCCCACTGAAATCATTCTGGCTAGCAGAACCATGGCTGCCATGACCAGACCAGCTATCCAGGTATTCAGATCGAGCGAGAGAACCATGACCTCCAGGCCGATGATCAGAAACAGGACAGCGTTGAGAATCTCGTCAATCAGTTCCCAGAAGGTATCCAGATGCTGCACGGTCGTGTTGCTCATGGCGTCTCGACGGCCATGATTGCCGATCATCAGGCCTGCCATGACAACCGCAATAGGGGCTGACAAGTGCATCCCGGCCGCCGCTGTGCTGCCGCCGGCAACCAGCGCCAGAGTCAGCAGGATCTCGACCTGGTAGCTATCTACCCGTTTGAGCATCTTCAGAACCAGCCAGCCACAAGCGATGCCGAAAAGGGCGCCACCAAAGGCTTCCTGAATGAAGAGTACGCCGATGTGTGAGGCGCTGAATACTTCTCCGTTGATGGCGATACCGAAAATGGCAAGAAACAGCACGATGGCGACACCGTCGTTGAACAGTGATTCACCGGCAATTTTTATTTCCAGAGACTTGCTGGCGCCAGCTGTCTTGAGTATGCCCATGACAGCGATAGGATCAGTAGGGGATATGAGTGAGCCGAACAGCAGGCAAAAGATGAAAGGCACCTGGAAGCCGAACCACTGGAAGATGTAATAGGCACCACCTGCCACCAGAAACATGCTGCAGATGACCCCGGCAGAGGCCATCATGCCAATACTCCACTTGCGTTTCAGCAGTTCGTCCAGGTTGATGTGCATGGCGCCGGCAAAGAGCAGAAAGCCGAGCATGCCGTTGAGCAGGGTGTCATCAAAATCGATCTGACTGACGATGCCAGAGGCCAGTTGCACGCCGTCGGTATAACCCAGGTTGCCCAGTAGTACCAGTACTAGCGAGAACACGAGTGAAATCACCATGATGCCAATGGTATTAGGCAGTTTCAGTGTTTGGTAGTTCACGTAGGAGAACAGGGCAGCGATCGTGATCAGGATGCTGGTGATGGTCAGTAATGACATATTCTTGGGAAGAAAACCTTGGTTGGACAATGAGCTGTAGCGTAGCGCATCAGGGCATGAATCGCGCCTAAGCGCGGCGTGAAACAATTATTCCTTATCCGGTACACTTTCATTGTGGCTCAACAAATTCGCGATCAATCTGCAGAACTCGATTACGAGCTCCTTGTCTCCTCTCGTGCGCGGCGTGTCAGTTTGAAGATTGAGCCGGGACGCGGCCTGATGGTCACCATTCCCAAGCGTTTTGCCAGACGCGATGTGCCAGCCGTTGTCGAGAGTCATCGAGCCTGGATCGAGAAGACGCTCGATTCCATGCAGCTGTCGGTGCCCGAGCGATTCAGACAGTGGCCGCCTGAGTCGCTGGTCTTGCCAGCCATCGGACAAGTGCTGGAGTTGTCTTTCCATGCCTCTGGCGAGCATTCGAGGCTCGCCGAGCGCAGTGTATCCGGAAATATTGGCAAGCAGATTTTCGTGCCTCTTGTCGCCGCTTCGAGCGATCAGAAAAAAGTGCTAGCCGAGCTGGCGGTGGTGCTGAAGGGGCTTGCTCGCCACTATCTGCCGGTGCGTCTGGCCATGCTTGCTGAGGAGCATGGACTCGTTTTTCAACGCACGCAGATTCGTGGGCAACGCACGCGCTGGGGAAGCTGCTCGACTACCGGGACGATCAGCCTGAACTACAAATTGCTGTTTCTGTCACCTGAGCTTGTCGACTATGTGCTGTTGCACGAACTGGCGCATACGCTGCACATGAATCATTCGCCGGACTTTTGGCGTCAATTGCAGTCCATGCATCCGGATGCCAGACAACTCGACGCCCGCCTGAAGCAGGCGGGTCAGGAAGTTCCTCCTTGGCTTATTTAGCTGTATAGCACTCTTTTCATTGCATTTTGTGAGTTGATGGACTACTGCTGGAAAGGCTGAAATCCGACTTTAACCTTTTGAGTATTCTGCTATTCTTTTTCTATCATTCACTTGGGCAGCACAGTTTCAGACAGCTGACAGACCCTTCCTTATCCGGCATTTACTCTTATCGTGTCACTGACGACTTCAGAAGAATTATTCGTGCGCAAACAACAGAGCGTAGAAGTCTGGCAAGTCATCCCGCTGATTTTAGCGGCGGCCTTGCTGACAATTGGATTGGCGATGTTTCTCAGTGGTACTGAGAAACTGATCGATGTTGTGCAGCCTGTCATCGTCGTATTCGGTGGCGCTTTAGCGGGGCTGTTGGTCACGTTTTCGACCAATCACATTGGCCAGGCCCTGCAACTGGCTTTGGTCAGAGGTGTTCGTGGCGGCACAGCTCCCGAGCAGATGGTTCGCGCATTGTTGAAGATTTGCGAGGTCAGTCGACGCGATGGCCTGCTGGGAGTCGCGGATATTCGTTCCAATTCGGATCAAGTTGAGGAAATCTGCTTTCTCATCGGCCAGGCATCTGATGAAACCGCCATCCGCTTTGCACTGGAGCGACGTCTGGCCAGTGAGCGGCTTTATCATCAGATGACGGCGGATGTCTTTCTTTTTACTGGAATTTATGCAGTTTTGATTGGTATCCTGGGTACCTTGCTGCTCTACGTATCACAAGCGGAACCCGGTGTTGTCGGTGCTACTTTTCTGCCATTTGTCTGTGGCGTCAGTCTTGCAATATTGATGTGTGTTCTGTTGGGGCGTTTACGTGCTGCAAACATGCGTGAATTGATAATTGCCGAAGTAGCCTATCGGGGTGGTGCAATGATCCTTGAAGACAACAACGTGCAAAGACTCTGGAACCAGCTTAATCTACTGGTTCCGCCAGGTATGCGGCGTTAATCGTTAGTGAATCAATAAGGTAGGCGTAAAATGAACGATATTACGGTCAAGGCCGTAGCCACTGGGCGTATGGCTTATCAGGTAGTACCAGATCCAGATGATCCGGTTATTCTCCAGATAGACAGCAAACTGAGTCGTGTACTGGATATCAGTGCAACAGGCTTCAACATGCCCGGAGGCATCATTTCGGCGGGTAGGCGTTATCCCTTCAATCTGGATTTGCCGACCGCCAAGAGACCGGTGGCAGGTTATGTTGATGTGTTGCCGGGGCAGGCTGGCGAACAGGTGCAGTGCGTATTCGTTAACCTGTCTGCTGAAGAAGCTGAAACCATCCATCAATATGTTCTGATTCGTCAAAAGGATGCTATTCGCTCCATCCGTACTGGCGGTTCATCCAACAACGGATTTTAGTTGTATCGTGTCCTTATCGTTTGAAAAGTACGAGGCGGAAGTCCAGGCGGGAATACTGTCGCCGGACGCCGAACAATGCGCTGTCATGTCGCGTCTGGGCAGCATCGAGGATGAGCTGGTGCGGCGCAAGTCCTGGAAAGAGCCATCCCGTTCACTCTTTGCCCGCTGGACAAAACCGAGCAATAACGAGGTGCGTGGAGTCTGCGGGCTCTACTTGTGGGGCGGGGTAGGGCGTGGCAAGACTCATCTGTGCGATCTGTTTTTCGAGTCTCTGCCGATTGAACAGAAGACTCGGTTGCATTTTCATCGTTTCATGCAGCGAATTCATGACGATCTGCGCAAACTGGAAGGTGTGGAGAATCCCATGGAGCAAGTCGCCGATGACTGGGCGGCACGTTCACGCTTGTTGTTGCTGGATGAAATTCATGTCAACGACATCACGGATGCCATGTTGCTCGGCGGGCTGTTGACAGCCTTGTTCAAGCGCGGTGTAACGCTGATTACCACATCCAATGTGGCGCCGGATGGCTTGTATCGGGATGGGCTGCAAAGGGCGCGTTTCCTGCCAGCTATCGCCCAGATCTGCAATCACACGGGTGTGTTGGAAATGGTGGGTGTCACGGACTACCGTCTGCGTCTTATGCAGACAAAACCAATTTATTGTGTGAGCCGGTTTGTGAATGGCAAAGCGGACAACAAGACGCAAAAGATCATGCAGTCCTATTTTGATCAATTGCGAACTGAGCATGCACCGCCCGAGAATACGGCAATTATCAATGGCCGCAAGCTTCCCGTCCTGGGAAGGTCGGCGGATCTTGTCTGGTTCAGCTTCGATACGTTGTGTAACACGCCGCGTTCCACTTCGGACTATATCGAGATCGGTAGTTATTTCCAGACAGTGATAATCAGTGATATTCCGGTGATGGGCAGTGGTTCGGACGATGCGGCCAGACGCTTTGTCAATCTGATTGATGAGTTCTATGACCGGCACGTGAAGCTGATTGTCTCTGCTGAGGCCTCGGCTGAGAAGTTATATACCGGAGAGCACCTGGCATTTGAGTTCGAACGAGCGGCAAGTCGCCTGTTTGAAATGCAGGGAACGGCATATCTGGAGAGCGAAAAGACGCGCTGAGCCTGCTCTGGGCTATGAATGTAACCTGCCGGCGGTCCATGTAACGTATCGCTGATACCGGTAGAAAAGGAATTGCGGACATGAAAAAGCCCGATGCACGCCAGACTGTCTGGTGTGCACCGGGCTTTTTATTTCAAGACCGTATTAGCTTAGCTATCGGCTTTGGGGGAGCGTGAGAAACGCTTGCGATCGTTTTCTGTCAGGTGCTTTTTACGCACCCGGATCGATTCAGGCGTTACTTCAACCAGCTCGTCATCATCGATGAATTCCAGCGCTTGCTCCAGGCTCATGTTGATAAACGGTGTGAGCTGGATGTTTTCATCGGTACCAGAGGCACGAACGTTGGTCAGCTGCTTGCCCTTCAGGCAGTTGACGGTCAGATCGTTGTCACGTGAGTGAATGCCGATAACCTGTCCTTCGTAAACCTGGACGTTGGCATCAACAATCAGCTTGCCACGTTCCTGCAAGTTCCACAGTGCAAAACCTGATGCCTTGCCTGTGCCGTTGGAGATCAGTACACCGTTGCGTCGTGCACCGATGTTCAGATTCAACTTGGGACCGTAATGATCAAATACTGAGTAGATCAGGCCAGTTCCAGAGGTTGTTGTCAGGAATTCGGTTCGGAAACCGATCATGCCGCGGGCTGGAGCGACGTAGTCCAGACGGACACGACCTTTACCATCGGGAACCATATTCTTCAATTCGGCGCGGCGCTCGCCCATTTTTTCCATGATGGCACCCTGATGCTGTTCTTCCACATCGATGGTGATCTGCTCGTAGGGCTCTTCGGTCTTGCCATCTGCGCCAACACGAGTGATAACCACTGGACGGCCAACGCCAATCTCGTAACCTTCACGGCGCATGTTTTCGATGAGTACAGACAGGTGCAACTCACCGCGTCCGGAAACTTTGAAGGTCTCACCCTGTTCGGTACGCTCAACGCGCAGGGCGACGTTGTGCAGCAATTCAGTTTGCAGACGATCCCAGATATTACGGCTGGTGACGTATTTGCCTTCCTTACCTGCGAACGGAGAGCTGTTGGGCTGGAACATCATGCTGATGGTCGGCTCATCAACGGTCAGCGGTGTCATGGGGTCGATATGAGCCGGATCACACAGTGTGTCGGAAATGTTCAGCTTGTCGATGCCTGTGATGCAGACGATATCGCCGGCTTCTGCCATGTCGGTGGGGACACGTTCCAGGCCGTGAAAGCCAAGCACCTGCAGGACTTTGGCAGAGCGTTGAGTCTGGTCGGCGCTGACAACGCGCACTTGCTGATTGGGACGCAGTTTGCCGCGCTGAATACGGGCAATACCGATAACGCCGACATAGCTGTTGTAATCCAGCGAGCTGATACGCATCTGCAGAGGGCCATCGGCGTCTACGTCAGGAGCCGGTACTTCGTCAATGATGGTTTCGAACAGAGGTGTCATGTCACCACCGGAGACGGTGGGCTCAAGGCCTGCATAGCCGTTGACGGCTGAGGCGTAGACAACGGGGAAATCGAGCTGCTCGTCGGTGCCGCCCAGGTTGTCAAACAATTCGAAAGTCTGGTCCAGCGCCCAGTCAGGGCGAGCGCCTTCGCGGTCAATCTTGTTGATGACGACGATAGGGCGAAAACCCATGGCAAAGGCTTTTTGTGTAACAAAACGCGTCTGTGGCATCGGGCCTTCAGCCGCATCAACCAGCAGAAGTACGGAGTCAACCATACTCAGAACGCGTTCTACCTCACCACCGAAGTCGGCGTGACCGGGGGTGTCAACGATGTTGATGCGGTAGTCGTTCCAGCGAATAGCGGTGTTCTTGGACAGAATCGTGATGCCGCGCTCTTTTTCGATCGCGTTGGAATCCATCAGGCGCTCGGTTTGTTCCTTGCGCATGTCCAATGTACCGGACTGCTGCAGGAGCTTGTCTACCAAGGTGGTCTTACCATGATCGACGTGAGCGATGATGGCTATATTACGGAGTTTCTGAATCACTATAAGGTCCTTCAGTGCACGGCTGGCGCGACTGTCAAGCACCCGGCGTTCGGGTGTTACTAAACGATAGTAGGGATGCGCAGTGACCGTCAGGGTGCGCAGACTGTAGATAACGCACAAGTATAACGGACCTGCAACTGCTTCGGGTGCCACCTGGTCATCACTACGGTGCTGTATTCCCCGTACTATTTTGCAAAAAATGATCTGAACTGGCTTATTGGCTGAGATTTTGGCGGCAAATGCGAGGCAGAACTTGAGCCTTTTGCCACAGATGGCAGGCCGGCTCGATGTTCATGACCCGGTTAGCTCGGTAAATACTCCCGGCTCCAGCTTTCACTGATTGCGCCATTTTTGAGCATCTCCTGGATACTTTCTTCATCGTAGTCAAGCTCTTGCAGGATAGCGCGGGTAGAGGCGCCGTATTTTTCTGCAGATTCCAACGCCAGAATCCTGCCGCGCAAAGGTCGTACCGCGTAGGGATCCAGTTGGGTTACGGTGTGCCCACTCGGGTGGTCCTCGTATACCGAGAATGAATAGCTACCCTGAGCGATGCCCGGTGCTCCATCTGCGGGACGGCTGTTATAGGTGCGGATAGTATCGATATTTTCGCAAATTGCCGCGGCGATATCGGCTTCCTGCAATCGCTCGACCCAGTCCGAGGCCCTTGCAGTCATGAATGCCTGAGACAAAAAGGCGGCTCGCTCCTCGCTGGCTACCTGTGAAAAGCCTTGCAGGCCGTCCACATTCTCGAATCGCTCGGTGTCGCTTTCATAAGCGCTGAGCAGCAAGAAAGCATCAGAAGAGGTGTAATAGAAACGGGAAAGATCGTCATAGCCCACCACTTCACGTCCGGCTGGCTCGTTGAACAATTCCCGTTTGCCATAATCGAAGCAGAAAGGCATCTGTGCCAAGCCACTTAGTGCCGACAGGGAGGTGCGGGGCCGTCCCGTTCGTCCAGTCTTGAGCTTCTGATACAAAGCTGCGGCCACACCGAGTGCTCCTCCGAATCCGCACATGACGTCGATAGTGCCAACATGGGCATGTTCTTCGGGCGTTTCCATGGAACCGCCGAATCGCGTCATGATGCCGGTGGTCGCTTGTACCAGATCGTCATAGCCCAGATAACCTGAGCGGGGGCCCGGTCTGGGTCCGCTGAAGCAGTCCAGCTTGCAGAAAATTGCATCAGGATTCAGTTTCTCAAGATTCTCCAGATCCAGTCCCATATCTTTGACTTGCCGGTCCGGAGCATTCCAGACGATGACATCCACTGATTTCACCAGTTTTTCGAAAATAACCCTTCCCTCGGGGCTGGAGATATCTGCAAGCAGCGAGCGTTTACCACGCATATGCGAGATTCCGAAAATAACCGTGTTCCAGCAATCGTAACTCGGTGTTGCCGGGTCCAGTTTGATGACTTCTGCGCCGAATCGGGCCAGATAGCTGGCTGAGTGCGGACCGGCTATCACGTTGCACAGGTCCAGTACCCGGACACCGTCCAGCCAGCCATCTCGTGCATTCTTTTCACGTACCCGGGGTAGCTTGGTTTCAATGGCCGCAAGAGCACGTAGAGCTTGATCAAAGGTGACGTAGCGCCGTGGCGCTGGTTCAAGCATTCGCTCGCTGCTCTCTTCCAGCCAGACAACTGGTCCTGGCTGGGTCATCGTGCCGAACTCGGGATCCTCGACTTCCAGCATCAGGCCTGCGGTTTCGGCGTGATCGTCATTGATCCATTCCTGCAGCCAGCGATGCGGGGCCCCGGGAAATTTGCCGCGTCCGAAAATGCGTTCCCATTCCTTGGAGGTACGCGTCATGAATACCTCCTTCATGCGTTCAGCGATCAGATCAGCCCATTTTTGAGGCAGTGGGTAAACACCGAGCGAGACATCGGATGTCCATTCACTGACTGGCAGGTAGGTGTCATCCTCTTCAGTCAAGCCCAGCTCTATCAATTCGTCATAGAGTCCTAAAGTTTGCAGGCAGCGTTTGGCATGCTGTTTATGGCTGGGGCAAACAACATAGAACATCCTGCCATCCTTGCAACGGTAGCTTCGGTAGAAGGGATCAAGCAAGTCCTGCAAGTCATCATAGGACAGGTTCATTGGCAGACCTTCGGTGCGCCGTCGCTCGATCTCCTTCTCACGCTGTGTCTTGTAGCGTTCAGGATAGTTCTCGATCTTGATCGAGTTGTAGCAAAGCCCTTCCATGACGGCCGCTGCGAGCGGGACTTCAATCTGATCGCCCAATCCGGTACGTTCACGCGCTTGCAGCGCCAGCACCGTTGCCGAGGCGGCCAGCATGGTGCCATAAGCGGATGACAGAGGCAGAGGTGAGAAGGATGGGTTGATACCCATGAGCACACGGTTCAGCCCCATGTCCGTAAAGACGCCCGAGTTGGCCGCGATGACACTCTCATAGGCACGCCATTCACGTCGCAATGTGTCATTGGAGGCAAAGCCCGGGATGGAGAGTGTGATCAGTTCGGGTCGAGCAGCGCGTAGCTCGATGAAATCCACACCCAGCCGTGACATGACTCCAGGTCGAAAACTTTCGAGCACGATGTCTGTTTCCTCAATCAGCGCTAATGCCTGTTCCAGGCCTTCTGCTGTCTTGAGATCGATGGTGATGCTCAGTTTGTTGCGATTCAACGTGGCGTTGGCTGGTGTTACCCACAGAGGCCCGCCAGGCGGGTCTATGTGGACAACGGTTGCGCCCAGATCCGCCAGAATCATCGCCACAGCAGGTCCTGCCATGTACTGACCGAAGTCAACGATCTTGACGCCGGCAAGTGGCAGCGGGGAGTTTGTAGTAGTAGCCATTGTGGTGGTCCTGACTCAGTCTGTAATATCAGTCAATGGAGGGCGCTTTGGCAGCATCGCCAGCGGTTTCGCTGTCAGGGCTCCTGATCAGCATGTGTGCAGTTCGGCTCTGTTCGCCAAAATCTTCCTTTAGCCAGCGAAGCAGGGAGATTGTCAGAATGACCAGTACCGGAATCAGTGGCAGTGCCACCACGATGGTCGATGTCTGTACCGGTTTGAGGCCACCCAGCTGGATTAGTACAATGCCGACCACCGCAAGAATAAGTGCCCACATGATGCGAATCCAGCGTTTGGGTTCCTGATAGCCGGAAAGCTTGTGTGAGGTAACCGAGGCCAGAACGTAGGCGGCCGAATCCAGTGTGGTAGCCAGAAAAATGAAACACAGTACGATGAACACGACGGTCACCAGCTGGGGCATCGGCATGGTATTCAAAATGGCCAGAACCGTTGCGGGAATACCTTCTGTGGATAGAATGGCTGAGACATCCAGCGCGCCGCTGATTTGCAGATCCAGCGCATAACCACCCCAGACGGCGAAGAATACCCAGCAGCCCAGCGAACCCCAGACAAGCTCTGCCACGATAAGCTCACGGATGGTTCGTCCTCTGGAGATTCGAGCAACGAACAGTCCCATCATCGGGGCATAGGCAATCCACCAGGCCCAGTAGAAGATGGTCCAGTCCTGAGTGAAGGTTGATTGTGCCAGAGGGTCTGTTCGCGTACTCATGGTGACAAAGTTGCTGAGCATCTGTCCAAAGCCTTGCACCCAGCCATTGAGCATGAACAGCGTGGGGCCGATGACAGCCGTGAAAACAAGTAGCAGGATGGCCAGTATCACGTTGGTATCGGACAAGATTCTGATGCCTTTGGAAAGACCAAACCAGACGCTGGCACCGAAAATGACGGTCCAGATTGCCAGTATCGAGAGATCAAGCCCCAGCGAGGGGCTGATGCCCAGCAGGGAGCCGGCCAGTTTCGAGACTAGTGGAATAGCCAGGCCCAATGAGGTGCCGACGCCACCGATTACACCAAATACGACAATCGAGTCCAGCAGTATGCCGGGCCATTTGTCTGTATACCGACCCAACACCCCTCGTGCAGCTTCGGACAATCGAACACCAGGCTGACGGCGGACATACATGGAGTAGGCGATGGGAATCGCTGGTAGGCAATAGATTGCCCAGGGGGTAAGGCCCCAGTGAAACTGGCCATAGGTCAGGGCCCACTCGGCAGCTTCGGGACTTTTGGGTTCGACGCCGAACGGTGGGCCAGTAAAATAGTAGATGGGTTCGACCCATGCCCAGTTGACAATGGCGATGCCAATGCCGCCACAGAAAATCATGGCGATCCAGCTGAAGTATGAAAATTCGGGTGCATCATCCGGGCCGCCGAGACGGACGTTGCCGTATTTGCTGAAGGCAAGACCGATAAGAAAAACGACGGCGCCAAAGCCTGCGAGCATATACAGCCAGCCGAACTGGCCTGTTGCAAAGCTGAATGCAGCATTGACCATTGCCGGGCCAGATTCGGGAAACAGGATTAATGGTGCGATGACGGCGACAAGCACTGTCATTGCAGGAATAAAGACGCGCAGGTCAAGGCTGTCGCCTGGTTTGCTGTAGCGGGACATTTTTGTAATTCTCCTCTGTGAATCACTGTTTTCAGGTGACATTTGCTGCTGATGGCAAATGTCCCTGAAGACTGATTATTGGTGTAGTGGTTTTCTTGGGTGGTGGTGGCGACGATGGTGGTACTACTTCTTTTTATTACTACAAGTGTGGGAGCTTCTCTTGATCTGTTCAGGCTGATTCACGGATCCAGCGCGCAGCTTTTTCGGCGATCATCAGGGTGGGCGAATTGGTATTGCCGCTCACGATCGTCGGCATGATGCTCGCATCGACCACGCGCAAGCCATCGACCCCCCGAACTTGCAGACGTTCATTGACAACAGCCAATGGGTCGTTGTCTGCTCCCATCTTTGCGGTACCCACCGGGTGAAAGATGGTGTTGGCAATATCGCCAGCAAGTTTGGCAAGCTCTTCGTCGCTTTGGAACTGGATGCCCGGTTTCCACTCTACCGGCTCGTATTTTGCCAGTGCTGGCTGGGCAACGATCTGTCTTACCTGGCGCAAACTGTCGGCTGCAATACGACGATCTTCATCGGTACTGAGATAATTGGGCGATATTGCGGGTGCGTCATCGAAACGATTGGAGCGTATCTGTACCTGGCCTCGGCTGGTCGGATTAAGGTTGCATACGCTGGCCGTGAATGCGGGAAATGCATGCAGATCATCACCGAAGGCGTCAAGGCTCAGTGGTTGGACATGATATTCCAGGTTGGCATGAGGCTGGCTCGGATCGGAGCGGGTGAAAGCGCCAAGCTGGCTGGGTGACATGCTCATGGGGCCGGTTCGCTTCAATGCGTATTCAAGACCGATTCTGGCTTTTCCGACCAGGCTGTTGGCCAGGGTATTGAGGGTGCTGGCACCTTTGACCTTGAATACGGCCCGGATTTGCAGGTGATCCTGCAGGTTCTCTCCCACGCCGGGCAAATCAACCAGTACCTCTATTCCATGCGCTTTCAAATGTGCAGCCGGACCGATGCCGGAATGCTGCAGAATCTGGGGAGATCCGATCGCACCCGCGGAAAGAATCACCTCTCTTGATGCGAGTACTGACACACTTTCGCCGCGACGTCTGACGATCGCTCCTGTGCAGCGTGGCTGACCATTTTCGCCAGTTTCGAACAAGAGGCGCTCGGTCTGAGCTTCGGTCCAGATGATCAGGTTGGGGCGATTGCGGGCAGGGCGCAAGAACGCTTTGGAGGTGTTCCAGCGCCAACCGGATTTCTGGTTGACCTCGAAGTACCCAACACCGGCATTGTCACCCGTGTTGAAATCATCGGTACGTTCGAAACCGGTTTCTTCCGCGGCCTCGGCAAATGCTTCAAGAATTTCCCAGCGCAGACGCTGTTTTTCGATGCGCCACTCACCGCCATTGCCATGCAGTTCGGAAAACTTTTCGCCCTTGCCGCTGGCAGGATCCGCGGCGTTGTCGAGTCGGTAGTGATCCTCATGTGCCTTGAAATCCTCCAGCGAATGCTCCCAGTTCCATTCAGGATCATTCATCAGTTCGGCCCAGTGATCGTAGTCCCGCTTTTGTCCGCGCATGTAAATCATGCCGTTGATGGAGGAGCAGCCGCCGAGCGTCTTGCCACGAGGGTAGCGCAGTGTCCGGCCATTCAAACCCTGGCAGGCTTCAGTCTGATAAAGCCAGTCGGTGCGTGGATTGCCGATGCAGTAGAGATATCCCACCGGAATGTGGATCCACGGGTAATTGTCTTTTGTCCCGGCCTCAAGCAATAAAACACGCTTGGAGGGATCACTGCTCAGGCGATTGGCCAGCAAACAACCAGCGGTACCGGCACCAACAATGATGTAGTCGAATGGATCGGGTGACATGTTTATTCTCTACTGGACTGAATTCAAGGGTTGCACGTTACGAGTTGTCAGCAAGGAAATCCAATCACGAAGACACGAAAGCATTATAATTTTGACTTATGAAGCATCTGCCTGAGCTCCGAACTGTCCAGTGTTTTGCAGCCGTCGTTCGCGAAGGCAATGTGACCCGTGCGGCCGAAAAACTGCATCTGAGCCAACCTGCCGTGACTCAGCAACTCAAGAACCTGTCAGAGAGAAGTGGCCTGACATTGTTCACCCGTACCTCAAAGGGGCTGCAGCTTACGCCCGATGGCGCCATTCTGGCGCACAAAGCCGAGCAATTGCTGGCAATGCTCGATGAGTTTCGGCAAACTGCCCGGGACTTGGCTGGACAGGTTCGAGGCAGTTTGCGGATCGGTACGATACTCGACCCGGATTTCATACGGTTAGGTGCATTTTTCAACACTCTGGTGCGCAGAACACCGTCAATACGAGCTGAACTCACCCATGGCATGAGCGGTGATGTGCCGGCCAGAATCCTGCGTGATGAACTGGATGCCGGCTTCTATCTGGGTGATGTCAATGCTGCTACACATAGCCCAAGCGTTGGGCGCGATGACGATGAAGCGCTGTTTCATCGAGTAGAGCTGGCATCGTTTCCTTACTGGGTGATTGCACCACCAGGATGGGAACATCGGATAGCAGGCCGCAATTGGGATGAACTAGCAGCCTTGCCCTGGATCGGTACGCCGCCAGCATCGGTGCATGCTCGTCTGCTTGAGCCGGTTTTCCGGCAGTTCGGAGTCACTCAAAACATTATTACTGTCGTTGATCAGGAGCCTTCGATGCTGGCCATGGTGCGATCCGGAGTCGGGCTGAGCCTGTGTCGTGATTCCATTGCACTGAACGAAAGGCAGACTCGAGGCATGGTAATCTCGGATACGGTCGAGATATGGACAACACTGGATTTCATTTGTCTCACTGCTCGCCGACAGGATCCGGTAATCAGAACTGCTTGCGATATTCTGCTTCAGGTCTGGGAGTAGTCAGTCTCATCGACGTGGTTTGATGGCTGAATTGCCAATGTAACTGTCAGTTGCGTACCTTGTTGGCAGGCTGAAAACCACAATGCCGCTGCACAAGCAAAATAATGGAAAACATATCGTGAATACTATTGCTGATTGGAGTGACTGCGCGGCCACGCTGGTAGATGTTGCTACCGGGCGCAAGCCTGCTGATACTGTCGTGCGTAACGGCCGTTGGGTTAATGTGCATTCTGGGGAAATCATTCCGAACACGGACATTGCCATCAGTTGTGGCCGCTTTGCCTATGTCGGTCCGGATGCCAGCCATGCCATTGGTGAGGATACCGTTGTCATCGAGGCTAATGACCGGTATCTGGTGCCAGGACTGTGTGACGCTCATATGCATGTAGAGAGCGGCATGGTTACCGTGACGGAATTTGCACGTGCCGTCATTCCGCACGGCACAACATCGATGTTCATCGATCCACACGAAATCGGTAATGTGCTGGGGCTGGAAGGTGTGCGATTAATGCACGATGAGGCCATGACACAGCCAGTCAATGTCTTTGTGCAGATGCCTAGCTGTGTACCTTCGGCACCAGGACTGGAGCATGCCGGCGCTGAGCTGGGGATCGATGAGGTTGCTGCTGCGATGCAGTGGCCGAATATCGTCGGTCTGGGGGAGGTCATGAACTTTCCCGGCGTCTCCAATAATGATCCTAAAATGCTCGGCGTGATTGCTGCCACCATGAAGGCCGGCAAGACGATCGGTGGTCATTACGCCTCATCAGACCTTGGTTTGCCCTTTCACGGGTATGTGGCCGGCGGGCCGGCTGATGATCATGAAGGAACACAGCTTGAGGATGCGATTGCCCGCGTCCGGCAGGGCATGCGTTCCATGTTGCGCCTGGGCTCGGCCTGGTATGACGTGGCGCCGCAAATCAAGGCGGTGACAGAACATGGTCTGGATCCGCGTTATTTCATTCTGTGTACCGATGATTGTCACTCTGGCACTCTGATCAACGATGGACATATGAACCGGGTTGTCCGACATGCCATTGCGCAGGGACTCAAACCGATCACGGCCATTCAGATGGCAACACTCAATACGGCCGAACATTTTGGAATGGAGCGCGAGCTGGGTTCCATTACGCCGGGCCGCCGCGCTGACCTGATTATCTCTTCTGATTTGGTGCAGCTGCCCATTGAGCTGGTTGTTGCCCGGGGTGAGGTGCTGGCTGAGAACGGTGAGTTGACATGTGACATTCCAGCTGCCAGTTATCCGGATTCTGCCAAAAATACCGTCAAACTTGGCAAGACTCTGGAAGCCGATGATTTCATGATTTCAGCACCCGAGGGGGCCGGCAAGACGGTTGAAGCACGCGTCATTGGCGTCATCGAGAATCAGGCACCAACGCGTGCCTTACAGAAAACCTTAGCCGTCAGTGAGGGGCAGGTGCAGATGGATCTGACCAATGATGTGTGTCAGATCGCTCTGGTTGAGCGGCATCGGGCAACCGGTGAGGTGGTCAACGGTTTTGTATCCGGTTTTGGTTACAACACACCGTGTGCCATGGCCTCCACAGTTGCACATGATTCCCACCATATGATTGTGGTCGGTACCAACCAGGCAGACATGGCCCTGGCAGCCAATCGTCTGGGAGAAGTCGGTGGCGGTGTGACTCTTTTTGCAGACGGCAAGGAGCTGGCCATGGTGGAACTGAGTATCGCGGGCCTCATGTCCGAGGAGCGTGCCGAGATCGTTGCTGCCAAGGCACAGCAATTGGTGCAGGCGATGCTGGCGTGCGGCTGTAGTCTCAACAACGCTTATATGCAGCACTCTCTGTTGGCCCTGGTGGTCATACCTGAGCTGCGTATATCTGATGTAGGGCTGATTGATGTGACCACATTTTCACCCGTATCACTTTTTGTAGAAGATACTCACTGAATTGACCTGCCGGGAGCCTTTTCAACAATACAAGTAACTGTATAGTGACAGCATCAAAAATGGAGATGTTGCAATGTCAATACTGGAAGGTTTCTTCGGGCTGATCGGAGATCTGACCTGGGGGTGGGCGCTCGTCCCCCTGCTGGTCATATTCGGTTTGTTCATCACGGTGCTGACCGGATTCGCTCAGATCCGGTTCTTCAAGCGCATGTTCAGAGTGCTTTCCAATAGCAACCAGTCTGGCGATCCTAACGCTATATCGGCTCGCGAGGCGCTGCTGGTTTCTGTCGGTGGCAGAGTCGGCGGTGGCAATATTGCAGGGGTGGCAGTTGCCATCACACTGGGTGGGCCGGGAGCTGTATTCTGGATGTGGGCTATTGCCCTGGTCGGCATGGCAACCAGTCTGGTGGAATGTTCGCTGGCACAGTTGTACAAGACTCGCCAGGCCGATGGCAGCTTTCGTGGTGGACCGGCGCGCTCCATTCTGCACGGTTTGGGCCAGGAGTTCCGCTGGTTGGCTATCGTCTATGCGGTGTGCCTGTTGTTGGCTTTTGGTTTGGGTTTCAATGCCTTCCAGGGCAATACCGTCGCTGGTGCCATGCAAGACAGCTTCGGTCTGGACCGACTCTATACGGGTAGTTTTCTTGCGGTAGTGACAGGTCTGATTGTTTTTGGTGGTATGCGTCGTATCGCCAAGGTATCCGATGTCATCGTACCGGTAATGGCCATCAGCTACATCACGATGGCACTGGTTGTCATTATTCTGAACATCACCTCCTTGCCTGCTGTCATCGCATCGATCTTTTCCAACGCCTTCGGTTTCGAAGAAGCTGTCGGTGGCGGCATGGGCGCCGCTATTGCACAAGGCCTGCGTCGCGGTCTGTTTTCCAATGAAGCCGGTCTCGGTTCAGCACCGAACGTTGCAGCCACTGCCGATGTGCGACATCCCGTGAGTCAGGGCATCACACAATCGTTCTCTGTTTTCATCGACACTATCTTCATCTGTAGCTGTACAGCATTCATTATCCTGCTGGGTGATGTCTATGTGCCTGGTGCCGAAGGGGTCGATGGGATTGTGCTGACACAGCAATCACTGGTCGCTCATCTAGGGTCCTGGACGCAGTACTTTCTGTCGATCATGGTGTTGTTGTTTGCCTTCAGTTCCATCATCTACAACTACTATCTGGGTGAGAATGCCATGACGGTCATCACCAAGAACCCGATGGCTATCAATGTTCTGCGACTGGTCATCATCGGTATCGTTTTTCTGGGTGCGACAGCACCAGATGCGACCGCTGTATTCTTCTTCGCTGATCCGTTGATGGGTCTACTGGCGGTGGTGAATCTGATCGTTCTGATGATGCTGCTACCGACTTGTCTGCGTATCCTCAAGGATTTTCGCAAGCAACTGGATGCGGGTGTGGCACGACCCGTTCTGAATCCGGATGACTTCAGCGATCTTGATATTGATCGCACTGCATGGACTGGAAAGGTTCCAGACTAGAGTCCGGCAGCTAGTCATCAGTGAGAGGGATATCAGTTCAGATGAGCTGATATTCCCCTTGTCATTGAGACCTGTGCCGTGCTCCTGACGCACGGCACAGTCGTTCACTCACAATAATCACGATCTGGTCCGGATTCAGTTATTATTCTGCTCTCACCCCGCTCAAGGGTGCCGATATGAAGGCGGAAACGTAACGTGAACGATGACGAGCACCATTACCTTGTCATAGGCGGTGGCCAGATGGCAGATCACTGGTTTGCCTACCTCGGTATGCAGAATTTTTCCTGTTCCAGATGGGCACGCTCAACTCATGATGTGGCAACTCTTGTCTCGTTGCTGGATACAGCAGATCATGTTTTTCTGGCCATCTCCGATGATAGCCTCGAATCCTTTCATGACGAACACCTGAAGGATTATCACAACCCTGTCTACCATTTCAGCGGTTGTCATGTGTCCGGCAAAATGTACAGCTGCCATCCACTAATGACGTTCGGCAAAGCACTGTACGAGCCTGACATTTATCGAGGCATGACCCTGGTGCTTGAATCCGAGCACCTGCAGAGTGCAGGCTTGTTCAATCGATTTCCCAATACCATCGTCAGTATTCCCGCCGCCAGCAAGCCGCTGTATCACGCCTTGTGTGTGATGTCCTGCAACTTCCCCCAGATTATCTGGTCTCAAACGCTTGCACAGTTTGAAGAACTTGGCATTGCTGCGGACTCTGTGCAACCCTTGTTGCTGACAACTTTGCGAAATTCTATAAAGAACCCGCGTGGCAGTATTACTGGGCCGCTGGCCCGTAACGATAAATCGACCATGAAAAAGAACATCCAGTCGCTGAAGAGCGATTCGGAAAAAGAGCTGTACCGAAGTTTCATGAAGTTGATGGATTGTCAGGGAACGTAAAACAAACTCATTGAGATCGGTACCGGAACCGGACGGGTTTCGAACAATCATCATGTCCATTAACGTGAGCACCGAATTTGAAAATCACAGACTTCATCGAATACAAGCAGACAGGCAGAAAAATATCGATGCTGACCTGCTACGATTTCTGGACCGCAAAAATCGTGGACAATTCCTCGGTGGACTGTCTGCTGGTGGGGGACAGTCTGAGTATGGTCATGCATGGGCATGACAGTACTGTTACTGCAACCATGGAGATGATGGAGCTGCATACACAAGCGGTGTCACGAGGAGCTTCGTCAAAGTTCATTGTCGGCGATATGCCTTTTCTGAGTAATCGTGGCTCGCTGGACAAGAGTCTGGATAATGTTCTGAGATTGATGCGAGCGGGTGCCCATGCGATCAAGCTTGAAGGCGTCAAAGGCAATGAGGCTCTGATACAACATCTGGTGGAATCAGGAGTGCCGGTCATGGGGCATCTGGGCCTTATGCCACAGAGTGTCAACACCCTGGGTGGATACAAGGTTCAGGGCAAAAACCAGCAACAGGCAGATCAGATTACCGAACAGGCCTTGCTGGCTCAGGAGCTGGGGTGTTTTTCCATAGTGCTTGAATGTGTGCCGGAAACGTTGGGAAAATCGCTGAGCCAGGCCTTGCAGATTCCTGTCATAGGTATCGGGGCTGGTGTTGAAACCGATGGCCAGGTACTGGTCATGCAAGACATGCTGGGAACCTCTGAGCACAAGGCCAGATTTGTCAGAACGTACTGTAATTTGCAGGAAACTCTCACACAGGCGTTTGACCAGTTTGATAACGACGTCAAGGCGCAGCAATACCCGAACGCCGATGAAAGTTATCCATCATGAATATCCATGAGAGTGTGGCGCAATGGATGGCGGCAGCGGATGCCAGTGATCCCCGGACGCGTGGACTGGTTCCGACCATGGGTGCCCTGCACGAGGGGCATGGGGCGCTAATTGCTCAATGCGTGGAGGAGAGTCGACAAAGTGTCGTGACCATCTACGTCAATCCTACCCAGTTTGAAAATCCTGACGATCTGAGCAATTACCCGGATAGCCTGCAGGACGATATCCGCTATCTGGAAAGCCTGGGTGTTACGGATCTGGTCTTGCCGCAATACAAGGAACTGTACCCTTTTGATTTCACGATTTTTGTGGACGAGTCGCAGGATTCGATGGTGCTGTGTGGCAAGAACAGAACGGGACATTTCAAGGGCGTACTGTCTGTCGTCATGAAGCTTATCAACCTGACGCAGGCCAGGCGCGTGTATTTTGGCAAGAAGGATTTTCAGCAGTATCGTCTGGTCAGTAAAATGGTCGAAGCCTATTTCATGCCGACAATCATTATCGGGCATGAAACCGTTCGGGACGAATATGGCCTCGCCCTGAGTTCTCGCAACCGGCGTCTGAGTCCCTCTGAGCTCACTGTTGCCAGGCAGTTGAATGTGCTTTTGCAAGACAGAGCGCTGTCGAGCTCCGAGGTCTCAATACAACTCGACAAACTGGGTTTTCGCGTGGATTACTGTGAAGAACGCTGGGGCCGACGATTCGTTGCAGCCCATCTCGGAGCAGTCCGCCTGATCGATAATGTGGCGATGGCAGAGAGCACTCTCTAGCTTATCGTTGAACGCGTGAGGAGATCAATTACGCGACAGTAAAGCGAGTAGATCATCGCGCCACTGAATCCATGCCGCGGATTCGCTCGGCCATGTCGGACTCTGATCACCGTGGGCGACCGCCTCGCCGAGCGCCCTGGGTATCAGAGTTTTGATCAACGCATCGGCTTCTTCAGGATGACGTTGCCGGGCAAGATGGTAGAGCTCCGCATCTTGCAAGCCGCGATGCCAGGCTTTGAGTCGCATGGACGGGATAGGTCCCGGGGCTGCCGGGAATCCAATGCGCGGCAATTGATTGCCGGGATAGACCATGACACCGTTACCGACTCGATCATCGTCAGGTTTGTAGCTGGGTTGGGCGAAGGGCAGCTCATCATTGCCCAGATTGACCGCCCACATCAATTGACCCTGCAGGCCATATCGGGCACCGATCACACCCCAGCTACGCATGTCGGTACCTGGCAGGTTGATACTGTGTCCGCCCACGGCAGGATGACCACTGTGATAAAACCAGGCTTGTTCACCCAATGCCATACGCTGGGCCAGGAACTGAGTATTGGCAGCATGTGCATTGGGTGCCCAGAGGCGCACTCGATCTACCAGGGTGGTTTGCGGATCTTTCAGCCAGACAGTCGGATCGGAGTGACTGGTCCACATCAGATCGATTGCCGGTTGTTCGCGGCCATTGGCAGTTGTCCCCTTGTCAATGGCTTGCTGGATATGCTGCATGTCGCCATGGACTCGGGCAATGTATTGATGTCGCTCAGGTGCTGATTCTGCAAGTTTTGTCGGACCATCAACTTCATCGAAGGCATAGGCAAAGTATCGAGTGTCCTGCCAGCCATTGGTGTTGACCAGATCCGCCCAGACGTCAGCTCGCAGTGTATAGGCAGCGAGTTCCGCCTCGCTCATTGATTCTTCGACCGTGACATCATGTTCCTGTGTCCACGGTGTTCGCCAGATGCTGATGGGGGTGTTGGTCCCTGTGCCGACATAACCTTGCGCTTTGCTGAAGAGCTCGCCGCTGAGCGCTGGTTGATAGGCGGCCAGATAATCCTGCCAATCCTGAGGGCTTACCGGCTCATCTGGCGTTCGTTCGATAAAGACCATACGATGCTGATGGGCGAGTGTCTGGTAGCACTGTGCCATCTGTTGCCAGTTCTGCTGGCTGCGATCATCACCGACGCCTTCAAGCCGATAGGAGCGATAGATTTCGCCAATTGCATCGATACTTGTACGATGCGGTATCGTTGCATCAATCACTGACAGCAGTACGGGTAACTCAATGCTGACTGGCGAGTCCGACTCGGATGCCGGCGCATCGTCGAGCATATCTGTTACCTTGATTTTTATGAGGTGCTCGCCGGTGAGCGCATCATCGGGTATGTACATCTCAACCCAGACACTCTGATTCAGGCCTTTTGCAGGAAGACGAATGGCGTCGAAGAGTTCGGTATTATCGGTTCCGCATTGTTGTTGCCGGGGAATGAGTGCATCCGGATAATCTGCCGGATAGGGTAGTACCCGGGTTGCAGGTCCCCATCGATAGCCCGCATTCTTCACTCGCAGATAATGAGCCTGATACAGCGAAGCAGGAATGTCGCTGTCTGCGATGTCCACTGAAACCCGGTTCGTCGAGCCAAGGTCTTCACTGCGCAGTATCAGCTGAAACCCGATGGTTTCATTACGAGCCACTGTCCAGTGAAGGCGCTGGGGGCTGGAGCTGGCCAGATCGAAGCGCGGATGTTCCAACTGGCTGATGCCATCGCGGGTAATTCGTGCCATGTCGCTGGCAGCGCAGACAACCAGACCAGCAGGGCTGCTCAGACAACTATCGTCATAGACGGGGGCTGGTTTGTGTATCAGTCCCCAAGTGCACAATGCCAGGACCGGCAATGCCAATAAAAATTGCCGTGCTCGGCGGCCTGTCGTCGATACGATAAGTGGCATGCAGTTTTCAGTCGATTCTGGGTTATTGAGTAGCAGGTACCGTGCTTTATGGCCCGTGAGGGGGCGGGCGTTTCATCTCAAGATTATAGCGGCTCGGCCGTTAGTTCAATTTAAGTGAAATGTTGACAATTGCTATCGATGAACAACATTCCGCTGGTTGCGAAGCTGGCTGTTATTCCTGTCGTCCTGATTCTGGCACTGGCTGCAACCTGCCTTGCTGTGATTGATAATATCAATGCCTCGCGTGAGGATGGGTTGTTGATCGATATCGCCGGCCGGCAGCGCATGCTCAATCAGCGCTATATTAAAGAAGTGCTGGTTGCCGCCCGGGCAGAAGAGCCGGCACGGCAGCTTGCTATTGAAAAAAGCGAGCAGTCGATCGGATTGTTCCAAACGACTCTGAGCCTTATGACTGATGGCGGGGAGTTAGCTGTCAGCTCCACCGATGGCGTGACGATCATCCATACCCTGAGGCCACCAGTTTCGCAGAAACTGCAGTCTATCCTGGTTGCTAACCAACAGCTCATGCCATTGCTTTCTGACGAAGCCAGGAATCTACTGGATGCGCCTGCGGACAGCGTTGCCGCCAGCCATGAGTCCTTGCTGGATATCTCGGCACGCTTGCACATACAAGCCAGCCTGGTTGTGGACACTCTTGTAGCCTTGTCCAGAGATAAAGCCGATGACCTGATTCGAGTCTGCCTGTGGATCAGCGCCGTGGCGGCACTGGTCAGTCTGCTGATCAGTTGGCTGACCGGACTCAGCATAGCCGTGCCGGTCAATAGAATGCAGAAGGCTCTCAAGAGAATGGCATCAGGCGATTTGTCTCGTCCTTTGAATATGACGAGGAAGGATGAATTTGGCAGAATTTCAGCAGACCTTGATGCACTGTTAGAGGGGATCAGTGTCGCGTTAGGTAGTCGGCAGGTTCGGTGGGATGAAGTGGGTACCTTCTTTCGCGATCTGAGAACAGACTTGCAGCAAGTGCGCGCCATCATTACGCAGTCCCCCTCACCAATGATGCTGGTAAATAGTGCCGGGGAAATAACTTATGCCAACCCTGCTGCCGCCAGAGAGGCGGACCAATTACATGTGGCAGGCCATTTGCCGAAAGTTCTGGACCCTGCGAACTTTCTGTCGCAGGGCGGGCTTGCACTGGCGGAGTTGTTAGCCTGTTGCAAGGAACAAAGTCGGTTACCGTGCTCTCTGCGGGTAGACCTGGGTTCTGAGAAGTTCAATGTGAATCTGGAGCCGATTCATGACACCGACGCAGATTCAACAGAGGCCTTGCTTACGTGGCAGAACATTACCCACGATCTGGCTCGGGGAAAAGAGCTGACTCAAAGCAATGCGGCTGCGGTGCTGAGCGCGCAGAATCTGAGTGCTCTGGTAGATCAGATACGCCAGGTTGTGCAATCGGCGGCTAATGGCGATCTAAGCCAGAAAATCGATGCCATGGCGGATGAGTCACTCAATGCCATTGCCGCCACCATCAACGAATTTCTGGCATCGTTGAACAAGGATTTTGCAGCAATCAATGCCCATACCATTGAGTTGCTTGCCTGCTCTGTACAGTTGAAGAGAAGTGCTGTGCAGATTGAACGTAGCGCAGCCGATTCCAACGGGCACTGTGTCTCCGTGGCGCGGAGCACGGATGGTGTGAACAAACTGATGCGCAGTGCCGCAACAACGACTGAAGAGATGAATTCATCGATCAACGATATCTCTGGCAGTATGCTGGGTGCTGATAAAGTGGTGTTTGATGCAGTGACACTTGCACGAAGCACCAGCGATACCATGCAGAAACTCTATGCATCAAGCACGGATATCGGCAGCGTGTTGAAGACAATTACCACCATCGCCGAACAGACAAACCTACTGGCTCTGAATGCGACCATCGAAGCGGCGCGAGCCGGAGATGCAGGAAAGGGGTTTGCCGTCGTAGCCAATGAGGTCAAGGAGCTGGCCAAGCAGACGGCGCTGGCCACCGATGAAATCGGTAGTCGTATCATCAGTATTCAAACGGACAGTACCAGCGCTGTACAGGCGATAGCCAGCATCAATGAAATCGTTCATGAAATCAGTGAACACCAGACCTCGGTTGCTGCTGCCTTGTCGCAGCAGAATTCGGCCTCCATGGAAATGAGTCAGACGGTGCAACGCACCTCAGATACAAGCGACAGCATTCATCGTGACCTGCAGGAGCTTGTGGAAAAGTCAGATGAGTCGTACAAGGCTGCCAGTGATAGCCTGGCAGCAAGCGAAGCGGTCGACTCGCGCGCCAGGGCTCTGGGTGAGCTGTTGAGTCGCTATCAACTACGCACTAGTCTGAGCGCAGACAGATAGGGAGATCAGTTGTTTAAGCATGTTTATTGTGCTGTCCGCGTCGCTGACAGCACCGTGACGGTTAACGCAGAATCGAGAAGCTGATTTCTGGCCGCTTGCCCACGCGTGGGGACAGGTTGAGTATGCTGAAGGAGTTGAGGTTGACTTGACGATTGGCTTCCAGATCATCAAGTATCGAACGGGCGAATTGGTCAGCCCACTCAGGTAACTCACCGAACATGATGAATTGTGAGAACAGAATGGTCAGATCTTCGTCATCAGCGCGATCACCAAACCAGGCAAGGTATGCTTCGCTGAATAATTTGAATTCACTGATGTTGAGAATATGCGCTGCTTTCGAAATCGTGTGCATGAGGCGTGTCTCTCTGGCGATTGTTATCAGTCAAGCTCCAATGGTTGCCAGGGCAACCAAATATAAAAGACACAAGCAGACAGGCAGATATTCAATGGCACGCTACCTGTTACTCGTGACGGCAAAGCGAATAAGTCCTTTCAGACGACTACGGGCACAAATCGTTCGATATAAGAGGCTAACGGCAGCGTTGTGATAGCTCTTGTCTTAAAAGTAGCAGTTATGCAACGAATTGTGTATTCAGAGAGTAGCCAAGTTGGTCGAAAAACATTAAAAACTGTAAACGAACACAGTTTTCCGGTTGCTTGTGACGGTAGAAGACAACATCTTGTCCGTGACAGGCTTAAAAGTGCCTCAGGAACAGTGAACAGATGATCAGATCAAAAACCACCGTCGCCGTGCTAGTTCTTGGAAGCTGGTTGGCCAGTGCCTGTGCAATCAGCAACCCGGCTCCGCCGGCTGAAGGCGGCAGCGTCACCGATATCACGGTCGCACAGGCACGCGATGATGAGGGGTTGGCATTATCGGTTGATGCAGCCAGCAGTCCCTCTGTTGAGGCTGCTTCGATAGTACGGTGGGGCGGCACCATCACACGGGTGCTCAACCGGGCAGATAACACGACGCTGGTCGAAATCGTCTCACGTCCTCTCTACAGCGGCGGACGCCCTATTCATGACGATCGTTCGGATGGTCGATTTCTGGCCGAAATTGACGAATTCCTGGATCCGCAGATCGTTGAGGCAGGTCGTGACATGACCGTGTTGGGAGGGCTGTCCGAGCGGCGTGTCGGGAAAATAGGCGAGGCTGAGTATCTCTTTCCTGTCGTTGCTGTCCAGAGTTACAAATACTGGAAGGAAATGGTTGTCGTACCTGCCAGCCATTTTCCTCACTGGAATCGTTACCCATCCTACGGTCGTAATGACCCACTCTGGCGCGATTGGCCGTTCAACCCGGATAGTCATCCAAGTCGTCGCTAGCAGCGATAAGTTATGCTGAAGCTTGAAGCATGGATGCCCCAGTGATACCTGGCCCACATTGCTGTTATGGCGAGTGTTGATGAGTGTCAACCACTCAGGGTTCTCGTCGATACCAGAAAGAAGCTGGATTGCTTTGATCGATGGAGTCTATAAATGTTGAGTGCCCTGAAGAGAACAGGAGCATTAGCTGGTTTCATGGCGGGTCTGGCCCTCACCATTCCGGTCGCCTTGGCGGAGCGGGGGAGTGACTATCTTGTTGATGGTCTTACTCAGAATCGCATTTGGGATGGGGCGCAGTCAGTTAACGTCCTGACTCGTAGGTCTTTGAGTTGCTCGCAACCTGACGCCAGTGCTCTGCAGGCAATCGTACCCGTATCGACCGATAACGGTAGCCATGCTTCGGGTGTGGTCTACGACATCAACCGGGTGTTGACCGCCGCGCATGCGGTTCAGGGTGACGGCCGGTTCTTTGTACGTATCGGCGATGCGTTCAGCGTTGCAGAGTTGCTGATGGTTGATCATGTGAACGATCTGGCTGTCCTGGCAGTAGACACAGCATCGATCGTACCCTTGCATATTTCAGGGTTTGATGCTGCCAAATCCCAGCCGGTATGGGCTGTAGGCTATCCGCGAGCACAGGCCATGATGACCTCAAGTGGCGTTGTTCAGGATAACCATGAAGGTGCTCTGTATGCCAGCGCCTCCATTGACCTGGGACAGTCCGGAGGTGGTTTGCTCAGTTGCCAGAATGGTGCCTGGGAAATACTGGGTATGCTACGTGGCTATGGCACCTACCTGCAGGGCGATCAATACGTCAAGCTGACAAACCACTCAGTCTCGGTGGCGGCTGCGACCATTAACGAATTCCTGCGCGGTTATCGTTAGAACTCTTGAACTTTGTGGCTGCAGCTTCAGCCTGAGAGACAGCTTGCTCTCATCAGAGCCAGATCGTGTCGTTCCGACTCGCTAGCAAGCCGTTTACAGATCATCTTTCTCTCAGGCAAATGCGTAAAGTGTGCCATCGCCTGTTGGATCAAGAGAACTCATTCTGTATGGCTATTAGCGTTTTCGACCTGTTCAAGAGTGGTATCGGCCCTTCCAGTTCGCATACGGTGGGACCCATGATTGCGGCCCGTCGGTTTGTCATGGCACTGGCAGAAGATGATCTGACCTCACAGGTTGCTCGCTGCAAGGTGGAGCTGTACGGTTCTCTGGGGGCAACAGGCAAGGGGCATGGCAGTGACACTGCTGTATTGCTGGGACTGGAAGGTGAGCACCCGACCAGTATTGTTGTTGAGACAATAGCCGGACGCCTCGAAGGCATTCGTCAGGCACGACAACTAACGTTGCCGGGAGCTCATGTCATCGTATTTGATGAGAAGCGGGATCTGGTCATGCATAAAAGGCGTGCCTTGCCTTTTCATCCCAATGCCATGCAGTTTATAGCGACGGATTCGGCAGGCTCGGTCCTCTCGCAGCGCATCTATTATTCGGTGGGAGGTGGTTTCGTACTGGATGACACGGCCGCTGAAGGCGAGCCTGTGGTGAAGGCTGACGAGACGCCAGTACGGTATCCGTTCACAACCGGTGATCGACTACTGGAGTTGTGTGCAGAGCACGATATGAGCATCTGTGAAATCATGATGCAAAATGAGCTCAGCTGGCGCACCGAGGCAGAGGTACGCGAAGAGTTGCTTGCCCTGTGGGAGGTAATGCAGGATTGTGTAAAAAGAGGATGTCAGGTGCACGGCATATTGCCTGGCGGCTTGAAGGTGAAGCGACGGGCAGCCGAGCTTTACGAAAAACTCAGCCTGCATCCGGAAGCGGCAATGCGTGATCCGCTCACGGTCATGGACTGGGTCAATCTGTATGCCCTGGCCGTGAATGAAGAAAATGCGGCCGGTGGCCGAGTGGTTACCGCGCCCACCAATGGTGCCGCGGGAATCATTCCGGCGGTATTACATTATTACCATCGTTTTGTGTCCGGTGCTTCTGAAAAGGGCATTGTGGATTTTTTGCTGACAGCGGGCGCCATCGGCATCCTGTACAAGGAAAATGCCTCCATATCCGGAGCCGAGGTTGGTTGCCAGGGTGAGGTGGGTTCAGCCTGTTCGATGGCGGCTGGTGCACTGGCTGCCGTTCAGGGCGGTACGCCGGAACAGGTGGAGAATGCCGCCGAGATCGGCATGGAGCATAATCTGGGTCTGACCTGTGATCCGGTGGGAGGTCTGGTTCAGGTGCCCTGCATCGAACGAAATGCAATGGGGTCAATCAAGGCTATCAATGCGGCGAGAATTGCTTTGCGAGGTGATGGCAAGCATTTTGTTTCGCTGGACAAGGTAATCAAGACCATGCGCGAAACCGGTGCTGACATGAAAACAAAATACAAGGAAACTGCACGCGGTGGACTTGCCATAAATGTGATAGAAGTGCCCGTTAGTTTTCCTGATTGCTGAGTATTTTTCAAACGATGAATTCACTAGCCATTGCACTACACGGCCTGGCCGCCGCTATATGGGTGGGCGGAATGTTTTTCGCCTATGTTGTTTTACGTCCAAGCGTTGCGCTGATGGAGCCTCATCGTCGCCTGACCTTATGGGCCGGTGCGTTTAAACGCTTCTTCCCCTGGGTCTGGATGTCTGTGGTGATTCTGCCTGTCACCGGATACGGACTGGTATTCGGCGTTTTCGGCGGTTTTGCCACCAGCCCGGTCTATGTGCATATCATGCACTTACTCGGACTGCTCATGATCGCGCTGTTTGTCTATATGTACTACCGGCCCTATGCGCTCTTCAAGCAAACCGTTGAGGCTGAAGACTGGCAGGCTGCAGGAGCCGCGTTGAATCGGGTTCGGCACGTTGTTCTTGTCAACCTGGTCATGGGACTGATCTTGCTGGCGCTGGTCTATGCCGGACGTTACGGATTGTTCTGAATCCGATTCAATAGGTGGCCGGTGCCCGGGCTGAATGCCCGGTACCGGCCGTCTAGTTCAATCTCGTAATAACTCAGAATTCAGAGCCTTCAAGCGCTTTTGAGTTGTGCCTGATTGATCCAGGCCAGCACTGTGTCGGCATCGGATGTTTCAAACGGATCATTACCGGCATTGTCACCAAACTCAGGTTCGATGAACATCTCCTCGATCTGGCCGTCGTTGACAACCATGGCATAGCGCCATGAGCGAGGACCGAATCCCAGGTTCTCCTTTTTGACCAGCATTCCCATCTTGCGTGTGAATTCGGCATTGCCATCGGGCAGCATGCGGACTTTTTCGATGCCCTGAGCCTTGCCCCACTGGTACATGACGAATGCATCATTGACTGAGAGGCAGATGATCTCATCGACACCCGCGCTCATGAACTCACCGTACAGCTCTTCATAACGTGGCAAATGGGTGGAAGAGCAGGTCGGTGTAAATGCGCCTGGAAGAGCAAAGAGTACGATTCGCTTGCCACTGAACAGCTCGTTTGTGGTGACGTCCTGCCACTTGAACGGGTTATCTCCCTCCAGCGCCTCATCACGTACTCGAGTCTTGAAAGTGACGTTGGGGACTTGACGTAGGAAACTCATGATTGGCTTTCTCTCTCTTAATACTGACAGTAAATGTATTTGATCCCTGGTTGAACGATACGGTGTCATCGGTAGCTGGTCTGCCACCTCATGGAAAATCAGTTGTGACTGTTCGCAGTCGAGCAGTTTGGATGACGCAGAGCGTCGGTGGACAGCTCCACCAAGGGGGCGTAGCACTGATCTGCGGGTGAGAGCCTTTAAATCTTGTTTGCTGCGGATCGGGGCAGACTAGAGTGTTACTTTGGAGCCTGAGCTTGCCGTTGGCACTCGCTTTCCTCTGGGAGTGACCTACACTTTGTTCGCCTGGAACTCGAAAGAGGTCCAGCAGATACGCTTGGTTCATCGACATTTCACCAGCCGACAGGCCGCTCTTGACTAAATCGGAGCTGCTGGAGGAGTTGCTGGCGCTGTATAACTGTTAAATGTGATGAATATCGTGCTTGAGCGGCAGTATTTCAGTTTCGTTTAAGCATCGTTAGGTAATGTTCGATCTGACCGTAGCTGTTCAGGGCTGCGGCCTTTCTGTGCTTGTGCTGATGGCATGAGCCCAAAGGAGTCGAACAGGTGTCTGCATTGGCAAGAAAATTCATTCTGCCCACTGCATCCGCGGCCTTGCCAGGTCGGGCGGAGGCCGTTACGGTTGCGCCTGTCAATGTCGTGACCGGCAACCCGATGAGCGCTCCTTATCCTGCCAACATGCAGCAATGCAGTTTCGGCATGGGTTGTTTCTGGGGCGTAGAGCCACTGTTCTTCAACTTGCCGGGTGTTTACACAACGGCGGCTGGTTTTACCGGTGGCCTGACACCCAACCCCAGATACGAAGAGGTTTGTTCCGGCGGAACAGGTCACAGTGAGGTCGTATTTGTAGTCTACGATCCAGCCAGAATCAGCTTCGGACAATTACTTGATCTCTTCTGGGAATCGCACAATCCGAGGCAGGGAATGAGGCAGGGGGCCGATCTGGGCACTCAATTTCGTTCTGGTATCTACGCCTCCACTGATGCGCAGTTGCGGCAGGCACAAGCCAGCCAGATGGCGCATCAGCGATCCATTTCCTCACGCGGTCTGGGTCCCATTACGACTGAAATCATGATCGCTCCAACATTCTATTTTGCTGAAAATCATCATCAGCAATATTTGCACAAGAATCCGGATGGCTATTGCAGTCAGCAGGGCACAGACACGAGCTGTATCTGGACTGTACCGACACACAAGAGTCAGCCCGAGGCACGCGTTTAGGTCATGAAATTCGACTCACCTTATATCGTACCGTCCGATGGCCATTATTCCATCGCCGACGCCTCAACCAAGCCGCTCGAGAAAGCTTCCGACAAGAAGGCTCTCGAGGAGGAGCTAGCCCAGTGCGTCGCCGGTATCAGCGAGCTGCAGCGCAAGCTGTACGCTGATGATCGCTTCTCGTTGCTGTTGGTCTTCCAGGCTATGGATGCCGCGGGCAAAGACGGCACAATCCGCGCCGTCATGAGTGGCGTGAATCCAGCGGGTTGTCAGGTCTCCTCGTTCAAGAGTCCTTCAGATGAAGAGCTTGAGCATGACTGGTTGTGGCGTACCGCTAAAAGGCTTCCCGAACGTGGCCGTATTGGCATTTTCAACCGCAGCTATTACGAAGAAGTGCTCGCAGTGAAGGTACACCCTGAGTTTCTTGCCAGTCAGCGGTTACCCCGTCATGAGCACAAGAAATTCTGGGATGAACGCTACGAATCCATCCGTGACCATGAAAAGCATTTGACTCGAAATGGCACGGTTGTATTGAAGTTTTGGCTGAATGTGTCGAAGGATGAACAGAAGAAACGATTTCTGAAACGTCTGACGACCCCCGAGAAGTACTGGAAATTTTCAAAAAGTGATCTGACGTCCCGTGAGCGTTGGGATGAGTACATGCAGGCTTATGAAAAGCTGTTGAATGAAACCTCAACCAAAGATGCACCCTGGTTTGCCATACCGGCAGATAACAAGCGGTACATGCGACTGCAGGTGGCTCGGATCATTGAACAGACGCTGGAATCACTGCCACTGCGTTATCCGCAGAAAAGCGCTGATGAAATCGCCTTGTTTGAAGAGCACATCGCCCGTTTGAACGGTGAGACGGACTAGAGCTGGCATGTTGATAAAATATGATGCCAGGGTGGTCGAAGTCTTGCGTAGTAACGTTTATCACGCGAAAGCGTGGTGTGAGAGCAAAGGGACTGACTAATGAAACAGTTGATTTCACTAAAGATCGAGACGCTTAAGCCGTTGCCCGAATCCATAACGGTGTGTGCCACGATTGACGAATCGGGTGCAGAGCACGAGATAACCGATCTGATGATCCGGCGTGCCTGTGAGAAGATGGATGCAGATCAGCTCTGGCCATACGCCAGTCATGCCTTCTGCTCACGTTCCAAGGCACTACCCGCGGGAGGGGCCAAGATAATCCCCTTCAAGCCGCGGTGTACATTGAATTGATCGACTTAGTTGGTCAACCTTAGTTGACCAACTGGTTCATTTCGAAGATGGGCAGCAGTATGCCCAGTACGATAGTCAATACGACCCCGCCCATGATCAGGATGACCACGGGCTCGAACAGACCCAGAAAGATAGCCATAAGCGAATTCAGTTCGCGTTCCTGATGTGTCGCAGCCTTCTCCAGCATACTGTCCAGTTGGCCAGATGATTCTCCACTGGCGATAAGGTGCAGCAGCATGGGAGGGAAGTAGCCGGTGCGCTCCAGAGCACTACTCAGAGTAGAGCCTTCACGAACCTGAGCCGCTGCCGCGTTTACGGCCTTGCGCATAGGGCGGTTGGTTATGACCTGTGAGCCAATATCCAGAGCTTCCAGAACAGGCACGCCACTGGCGGCCAGAATGCTCAGTGTTCGTGCAAACTGTGCGGTGTTGAAGCCACGAATGAGTCGCTTGAACAGAGGTAATTTGAGTAACAAGCTATGTACGCGAGTCTTGAAGGCCTCGCCACGCATGGCTCGCTGGAAAGCGATTACGCTGACAAAGCCCAGTCCGACGACCAAAAATCCCCACTGTCTGACAAAGGCACTGGCTGTCAGCATGGCCTGGGTCAGGGCGGGTAGTTCCTGGTCCATCCCTTCGAATACCTGGACCACCTGCGGAACCACATAGGCCAGCAGAAAGCCGACAATCAGAATGGAGGCAACCACCAGTACGCTGGGGTAGATCAATGCTTTCTTGACGGTGGCATTGGCAGCCTGACGCTCTTCGGTGTAGTCGGCAAGGCGTTCCAGAACGGCGTCCAAATGCCCGGACTGTTCACCAGCCGAGACCGTGGACTGGTAGATTTCGGGAAAGACTTTGGGATAATCAGCCAATGCCGCAGCAAAGCTATGACCTTCGAGCACTTTCGCGCGCACTGACAACAGCAGGGACTTGATGCGTGGTTTTTCGGTCTGACGACTAACCGCTGAGAGTGATTCTTCCAGTGGCGTACCAGCAGCACTCAATGTGGCAATCTGCCGAGTCAGCAGAGCGAGGTCATTGGTTTTAATGCCGCCACGGAACGTTGGAACGGATGCGTTGCTTCCCTTGCCTTTTTTGCCGTCTTTGGTACCTCGTTTGTTACGCTCACGACCGGAGGTTTCAAAAATCTCCAGTGGCGTAAGGTCCTGCTGGCGAAGCTGCTGGCGTGCAAGCCTTGCTGTGTCTGCCTCGAGTACGCCTTTTTTCTCGCGTCCACGCGCATCCAGCGCCAGATATTCGTAGGCGGCCATTAGCTCTCTCGTGTCACACGCAGTACTTCTTCCAGAGAAGTTTTGCCTTCGAGAACAAGCCGCATGCCATCTTCAGTGATACCCGGGCTCAAAGTGCGAGCGTGTCGTTCGATTTCGTGTTCAGAGCCGCCATCATGGATCATGTTACGCATGGTGGTGTCCACCTCAACGACTTCGTAAATACCCTGGCGACCGGAATAGCCGGTATGTCCGCAGACTTCACAGCCGTGTGGTTCGTACATATTGTTGACTTCTTCGGCCGTTTTCTTCAGTGAATCCAATTCTGCAGGAGTAGGAACATGAGGCCGCTTGCATTCGACACAAAGCAGTCGGACCAGTCGTTGGGCCACAAGGCCTACCAGACTTGATGACAGCAGAAACGGTTCGACGCCCATGTCCCGTAGACGAGTCACTGCACCGACTGCCGTATTGGTATGCAGGGTAGAGAGCACCAGGTGACCTGTGAGTGAGGCTTGAACGGCAATTTCGGCAGTTTCTCTGTCTCGTATTTCACCGATCATGACGATGTCCGGATCCTGTCGCAAAATAGCGCGCAGACCACGGGCAAAGTCCAGATTCACCTTGTTATTGACCTGAGTCTGACCGATGCCATCGATGTAGTACTCGATAGGATCTTCAACAGTCAGAATCGAATAGCGTGTGGTATTGAGTTTGGCGAGGGCTGCATACAGCGTCGTGGTCTTGCCCGAACCAGTAGGGCCGGTTACCAGAATGATGCCGTGAGACAGGCCCAGCCCTTTCTGCAGAGACTTCAACGCCACCGGAGGCATACCTAGCTGCTCCAGATCCAATCGACCGGCCTGTTTGTCCAGCAAACGCAGAACCACACGCTCGCCATGACCAGAAGGCAGTGTTGATACTCGAATGTCGACAGGGCGTCCGGCTACTCGCAGGCTGATACGTCCATCCTGAGGCAGGCGTCGCTCAGCGATATCGAGCTTGGCCATGACTTTCAGCCGCGAGATAATCATTGGCGCAATGGCGCGAGGCGGATCCAGTAACTTCTGCATCACACCATCGACCCGGTACCGTACGGCCAGGCGTTTTTCAAACGGCTCAATATGAATATCTGATGCTTGCTTGCGTACAGCTTCGGTCAGCATGGCATTGATCAGGCGAATGACGGGGGCATCATCCGTGGATTCGAGCAAGTCTTCGGGTTCAGGCAGGGATTCGGCCAGTTGGGCCAGATCCATGTCGTCACCGAAGTCGTCCATGATGTCCATTGCCTGGCCGGTTTCGCCTTCATAATGGCGCGTCAGGCGTGCATCGAAATCATCCGCTGATACCGGATCCAGCTTTAACGGTTGACCGGCCTTGCGCCTGGCTTCGGACAATGCGCTCAGCTGGATGCCAGGGCGGTGTACCAGCAATAGTTCACCGGCCTTGTTCTGCTCCAGAATAACGCCGTGGCGCTTGGCAAACGTGTAGGGCAGGTCGGTGAAGGTGAGTGTTCCACCGGTCGGAAGCGGCTGGCTAGAGAGGCTGCGAGTGCCTTCCGGCCCAGGGTCCTCTCCAGTTACAGGCTCTTCCGAAGGGTCGCCAACGTCAATAAAATTCACTGAAGAAGCCACCATGTTTATCGTACGAGAGTAGCGGTTCGAGGGGTCAGCGCGGTATCTGCCTTGCTGGTGTCCAGAACCTCGTCAAGTGCAGGTTGGGTTGTATCGGGCTGAGGCGCAAGTAGGTCACTAGCGTCAGAGGTCGGTAAAATAGTACCTAGCTCGGCACCTTGACGACTGACGCGCTTGCCATCGAAATACAGGTGTAATTCGGGCAGATCAGGGCGGTCGTCATCATTGAAATTCTTGTCCTGATCAAATAGTCCAAGCTGCGCGCCGCGTAGATCGTCGTATTTGCTGCGACTGTAGAAATCGGCAGTCTCTGGATCACGCAGAATGGTCGGATGCAGGAAGACCATCAGATTACGCTTCGACTTGCTGCTGGTACGATAGCGGAACAGCGAGCCGAGCAAGGGAATATCACCCAGGAAGGGGACCTTGCTGCGGGTGTCTTCGATCTGGTCATCGATCAGGCCACCTAGCACCAATGTCTGACCATCTTCTACCAGAACCGTTGTCTTGATGGATCGTTTGTTGGTCGTGATGTCCGTTGCGCCCGTGACGGCGGTGGCGCTCACATCAGACACTTCCTGTTCGATTTCCATCTTGATGTTGTCACCCTCATTGATCTGAGGTTTGACCTTGAGACTGATACCGATATCCTGACGCTCGATGGTCTGGAATGGGTTGTCATTGGAGGAGGACAGCTGCTGGCCGGTGACAAAAGGTACATTCTGGCCGACAACGATCTCTGCTTCCTGATTGTCCATGGTGACAAGTGTTGGCGTAGACAGTATGTTGTTGTCGGTATCCGAGGCAATGGCTGAGAGCAGAAAGCCAAAATCAATGCCATTGGAGCCGGCTCGGCCCAGTAGCAGAGATAGCCCCGAACTCAATGATGTACCTTCGCTGGCAATGGTGCCAATCAGGGCCTGAGTTGCGCCTCCCAGATTGGTATAGGCCGCAGGTCTGTCGCTGTCAGTGCCATTGACGGCGAAGTTGACGCCAAGCTGTGAACTGTTATCGGTTGAAAGCTCGGCAATGATGGCTTCCACCAGAACTTGCGCGCGACGAATGTCCAGCTGTTCGACGACGGCAAGGATGCTGCGCATTTCATCAGGTGCTGCGGTGATGATCAGAGCATTGGTATCTTCGTCTGCCTGGATATCGACACTGGGTCCGTCATCCTGCGTGGCACGACGAATCAGAGAAGCTGTCGGCACTTGGGCGGCTGCGCCATCGGGTGCCGCGGCAGGCGTGGCTGCGCCGCCTTCCAGATCACCGCTGGTACCGATCTGGGCCTGACCGGCAGAAACACCGGTAAGGATGGCCAGCAGGTCGGCGGCATTGGCAAAGCGCAGGTAGACAACCCGTGTATTACCGCCAGATTCCACCGGCGTGTCGAGATTGAGAATGGTTCCACGCATGCGCGTACGCGCTGCAGGATCACCACTTAGAAGAATGCTGTTGGTACGTTCGTCAGCGGCGAAGCGTACAGAGCCGGGCGTACCATCAACCTGGCCACTTCGACTTTGCAAGGACTGAACGATACGAATGACCTCGCTGGCAGAAGCATGACTGAGGCGTACCACTTCGACTTCATCGTTGTCCGGTCGGTCAATACCATTGATAATGTCGATCAGTCGATGGATGTTGGAAGCGCGGTCAGTGACGATCAGTGTATTGGTCGAGGCGTAGGCAGCCAGATGGCCTTGCTGAGGCACTAGTGGGCGCAGGATTGGCACCAGCTGTGCGGCGGGAACGTTCTCAACCTTGATAACCTGGGTAACAAGCTGATCAGAGTTGTTGTTTTCATCAGAATAGGCTGGAACCGGGCCTTGCTTGGCATTGACATCCGGTACGATCTTTATCAGATCACCGCTGGGCACTGCCGCATAACCATGGACCTGGAGTACGGAAAGAAAGGTCTCGTACAGCTCATCGGAATTGAGTGGTGCGGATGAGATGACCGTGACACGAGCCTTGACGCGTGGATCCACGACGAAGTTTCGTCCGGATTGCCGCGATACGGTCTGTATCAGTGAGTGAATATCGGCATTCTTCAGATTGAGTGTGAAGGTGCCTTCCTGCGCCTGTACGGGTGTCACAACACCTGTCAGAGCGACGGTTCCAGTGATCACTGCCGTGAGTGCAACAAAGGATGCACGTAAAGCCAGTGCCGGGATCACGCGAGGGTAGTGCCTATTAAACATTGTCATTGAGGACCGGAAGCTGTTCGCTGAGTGTAGCCGTTAATAAGAAACGGGGGCGGTTGGACATGACTTCTGTATCCTACTGAGCCAGCGAGATTGAAATGGGAACTTCGATACCGTCGCGTAAGATAACGACGTCGAGAGACTCTGCCTTGACTGCGTTACGCAAGGCGCGAATTCCCTGTTTTTGACTATTCAACTGGATATTGTTGACACTGGTAATGATATCTCCAGCCACAATACCCTGAGATTCGAGTATTTCAGGATTCTGCTTGGGGGTAATTCGGTAGCCCACCAGTTTGCCGTTTTCCTGATAGGGCTCGGCGGCAACCACGCGTCCCAGCATGGAGGGGTTGCGGGCCAGCGTATCGCGCAATTCGCGAGGGTTACTTGGTAATTCGACCGGTTGGCTGAAATCCTGTTCCTGACTCGCCTGGCTGCTGGCTCTTTCAACCGGGCGAGCTGCGGTCGGTTGAACATTCTCAGGCAGGGAAAGCTTTTCCAGCTTGCCGCGGTTGCGCAGTACGACATGATCGGTGTAGACCGCTTCCAGAGACGTCTCGCCACTGATTTTGTCACCAATGCCATAGGCATTCTGCTCGGCTGAGCCGGCGCTGATGATGGCAATAGCCTGATCTTGAGGCTCGTAGGCGAAGACCCCGGCCAGCTGCAGATTGAGACCCGTATCCTTGAGCGGCTCTTCAATCTTGACCTTTTCAACGGCCACCGGCTTTTTGCTGGCATCGCCAAACAGATGCAAGGAGGAAATTATGCCAGCCAGTTCAGTAGGGCCGGGAGAGTTGTTGGACACGGCGTTAACCGCTGTCACCGGAAGCAATGGGGCAGGGTCGGAGGCCGGTAGCAGTTTGAGCGTGATGACGGCCAGAGCCACCCCGATACCGGCCACGAGCACTGTATTGGCCAGGCGTGGAAGCCGGACATTGTTGTCGGAGGTCGCAAGCGATGATGCAGTCGCGCTCATTGATGTTGGTCCTGGTAGGAGCCTGAATAGGGCAAGGTGCCCATTGTATTGTAGTTGTGCCCGATGAGACTCTGTTTCGAGCCCAAGGTTCGTTGCCAGTATGGCACCTGGCAGTTTGATGCCTTCCAGTTACCAATATCGGTCGAACTTACGCGAATTACTAACAATATTGACGCCAACGCGGGGATCTGTGTTGTCAAATTCATGACGATACGGGAAGGCCTAAAGGAAATTGCCAACCTTTTACCGGGTTTTCGGAGAACTCACGAGTGACGTTTGTGCCGAACTATCGGCAATCAGTGTGGCTGACAGGCGTCATCACTAATCGACCCGGACCAAATGCAGTCCGGGTCTGGGGAGTAGCCGGGTAACCGGTTACACCATGTCTTTCAGGTTTTTCAGAGGAGTTACTTTGACTACTTTGCGAGCTGGCTTTGCCTTGAACGTGGCTTCTTGACCCGTGAAAGGGTTGATGCCTTTGCGAGCTTTGGTAGCTGGCTTCTTGTTGACGCGGATTTTCATCAGGCCAGGAACGCTGAAGCTGCCTGGGCCACGTGGCTTGAGGTTGTCCTGAATCAGAGCATTCAATGCGTCGAATACTGAAATAACCTGCTTGCGGCTCAGTTCAGTAGATTCGGCAATGGAAGTCAGGATTTCTGATTTTGTAGGTGGCTTCTTCACACCAGCCGCATTGACTGAAGGTGTGGCTTTTTTCTTGGCAACTGCTTTTGCAGCAGGGGCCTTTTTGGCGATTGCTTTTTTAGCTGTTGCTTTTGAAGCGGTAGCTTTTGAAGCAGTTGCTTTTGAAGCAGTGGCTCGTACGGCGGTTGCTTTCTTGGCAGTTGCCTTTTTGGCGACTGCTTTTTTAGCGGTCGCTTTTTTGCTTGCTACTGGTACTTTCTTGGCTACTGCTTTTTTCTTTGCCGCCATGGTTTATTCCTCTGCTGGATTCGGTTGATTGATAGTCATGCTGTAAATAAGGCTCGTATGGATAATGCTGTGTAGACGCACACCCATCGGCCGAGGCGCGCGAAAAATACCATACATACCGAGTTACAGTCAGCAGTTATAGAATATAAATGTAAAAAAACACTACTATTGTAGGAAAAACCATCACGAGAAACGATTTTGGCCGGTTTTTTCAGGGAATTTACTTCAGCTGTCGTTATATCAACTGAGTTGAATAAACCTGGTCTCGAAGTTTTCGGGACCAGATTCGTGTTGTCAAACAAGGCGTTCTACGCAGGCAGATCGCTTGCGATCAAAGGCCAAAAATCTGTTGCAACATTCCCAGCAAAAATATGCGAATTGCGTAGAGACCTATGATGCTGAAGAACACGGTCAGGTCCAGACCGCCCATTGGCGGCAGACGTTTGCGTAAGGGCTGCAGTATGGGAGCACTGATTGATGTGGCCAGTGAATGAACCGGATTTCCGGTAGCACCTGGTAGCCAGCTCAGGATGGCCTGAATGATCAGGGCGAATATGAAAACATTGAATAACTGGTGAATCAGATCAAGCAAGGCAAGAATCACGATCTGAGCAATTCCGATTCCACCCACCATCAGAGATTGACCCAGAGCAGGTACATAGCCGAGGCTCAGAAGCTTGAATAACAGCAGTTTCAACAGCAGCACGGAAAAGCACAGTACCAGCGATGATGTGTCGTAGCGTTTGAAGCTGGGAATGATCCGACGTAACGGAAGCAGCAAGGGGTCGGTAATTTGCACGATACTCTGTGCGACAGGGTTGTAATAGTCAGCACGAACAATCTGCATGACGAAGCGCACGGCCACGACAGTTGCATAAAGGTTGAATAAAATACCGAGAATGAAGCCGAGTGCATTGAGCGCGGGGTTGGCCATGGTGGGAGGGTCTCCGAAATACGTCAGTTATGTTGGGGCGCAGAACGAGCCCGAAATCATGGGTGCGAACAGGGTGTTCGACTCACTGGCCCACGCTGTCGTGCACAGGTGGGCGCAGTTGAATCCGATCATGCAAGAACGGGTAGAGCCAGTGCTGCAGGTTTAGTCGGGTGCCAGTTGATCACCAAATTCCACAGCACGATCATGTGCAGCCTGCATCGCTTTGTGGATAATCGCCGGCGTACCCTCTTGGTCAAACACCTGAAGTGCAGCAGCAGTTGTGCCACCCTTGGATGTCACATTTTCACGTAACCTTGAAGGTGGCAGTTCACGAGTCCTGGCCATACTAGCTGCACCGAAAGCAGTTTCTATGGCCAGCTTTTCAGCTGTTTCAGCATCCAGACCTAGTGCCGTGCCTGCGGCACACATATGCTCTATCAGGTAGAAAAAATAGGCAGGTCCGCTGCCGGATACCGCCGTGACGGCATCCAGTTTCGCTTCTGCGTCTACCCACAGTGCCACGCCGGCAGAATCCATGAGTGACTGAGCCTGCTCCCGGTGTTTGTCAGAGGTGGCAGCATTTGCATATAGACCGGTTGCACCCAGGCCCAGCAAGGAGGGAGTGTTTGGCATGCAGCGCACAATCGCTGAGCCTTCGGGCAACCATGTTTCCATGCTACTTGCCCGCACGCCTGCAGCCACTGAAATGATCAGTGGCGACATGAGTTGCTGAGTCGAGGAGTCAAAATCGGCAAATACCGAGGCATACTCTACGCAGACCGCTTCCACGATATGCGGCTTGACAGCAATAACCAACCCCAAAGGTGCGGTTGAAAATTGCTTCAACATGTCGCCCAGCGAGCTTGCTGAACGAATGCCGAAGCGTTCACTGGCACGTTCGCAGGAGGCCTGGTCAGGGTCTACAACAGCAATGCCGGAAGGTTCGGCGCCGCTGTTGATCAAGCCGCCAATAAGGCTGCTCGCCATATTGCCGGCACCGATGAATACCCACTGCATCAACTGGCTACCGTTTGGCGCTTTTCGGCCATAACTGCCAGTAGGCGATCAAATGCTTCAACAAAAGAACTGATACCGCCGCGCTCCAGCTCATCAGTGATATCGCTGAGTGAGATCCCAAGATCAGCCAGTGCCGAGATGTCGGTGTGTGCCTTGGCCAGATTGCGAAGCAATCTTGACTCGGCAACTCCGTGATCCTTGAAAGCATCCATGGTGGCAGGTGGCAAGGTGTTGACTGTGTCAGGGCCAATGAGTTCTTCTACATACATGACGTCTGAGTACTCGGGGTTCTTCACGCCGGTACTGGCCCAGAGCAAACGTTGTGGTCGGGCGCCTTCGGCTTTGAGTTTGCCGAATTGCTCGCTGCCGAACAGGTTGACGAAATGCCCGTAGGCAACCTTGGCATTGGCGATGGCGATTTTGCCCAGCAATGCTTTTGCTGCATCACTGCCATTGGCATCCAGAGCCTTGTCTACGCTTACATCAACACGGCTGACGAAAAAGCTGGCGACTGAGGCAATACGATCGATTTTATGACCGTCATTGAGTCGTCGCTCCAGGCCACGGATATAAGCCTGAGCTATTTCGCGGTAACGGGAAATGCTGAACAGCAGGGTGACGTTGACATTGATTCCGAGGGCTGTCAGTGCTTCAAATGCCTTCACACCTTCGGTAGTGCCAGGTACCTTGATCATCAGATTGGGGCGGTTGACTCGCTTGTGAAGCTCTACACCCATAGCAATAGTGCCAGCGGCATCATGGGCCAGATCGGGAGTGACCTCAAGGCTAACCATGCCATCGACACCGTTTGTTTGCTCGTAGACCTCGGCAAAGGCATCTGCAGCAGCCTGAATGTCTGGAATGGCCAGCTGGTTGAATAATTCAAGTTGAGTGATATCAGGAGACTGCTTGACGATGTCGATGATGACATTGTCGTACTCATTGGTTTTTGCAATGGCTTGTTCGAAGATGGCCGGGTTGGACGTCAGGCCCATAAGCTTGTCGTCGCGAATCATGGCTTGCAGATCGCCATCCATCAGACTCTTCTGGATGTAATCGAGCCACATGCTCTGACCGATCTCGTTGGCAGCTGCCAGAGGGTTTACTGAAGAGTTGGGATTGCTCATAACTACGGTGTCCTGGTGAGTGTGATTAGTTTAACAAGATTGGCTGTGAAACTGATGCTGTGCCCATCATTGCCAGGTGGGGTCTTGGCTGGCATGAATAGCGAAAGCTGTCATCAATCAGCACGTGCTCCGAAAATGGCAGTACCGACTCTGACAATGGTGGCGCCCTCGGCGATGGCAGCTTCAAGATCTCCACTCATGCCCATCGACAAAGTGTCCATGCCCGGGTGTTCTGATTGCAGTGAATTCAGACATTCGCGAAGACGGGCGAATGCCTGTCGTTGCTCGCTCAGTTCGGTACGAGGTGCCGGAATAGCCATGAGGCCTCGCAGCACAATACCTGGCAGAACAGCACAATCAGCAGCCAGTTGCCGGATATCGGCAAAGCTTGCACCGGCCTTGCCTGTTTCGTTATCGATATTGACTTGCAGGCATATGTTCAAAGGGGCAGAGCTTGCAGGTCGTTGATCGGACAGCCGTTGCGCCACCTTTAGTCTGTCAACACCATGCGCCCAGTGAAAATGCTCGGCAATGCTGGCTGTTTTTCTGGATTGAATCGCGCCGATGAAATGCCATTGCAGCTCAGCATCGTCGATGCTCAGAATCTTCTCCACAGCCTCATCCAGATAATTCTCACCAAAGGCGCGCTGGCCTGCATCGATGGCTTCGCGAATTGCACTGACCGGTTTGCGCTTGCTCACGGCCAGCAACTGGATGCTCTGGGCAGTGCGGCCGTAGTGCTGCGCATGCGTTGAAATGTCCTGCCGTACGGTTTCAAGGGCCGAAGCCACCGCAAGTACGCTGTTGTTGTCAGTCATGCTGGGTGTGTCTTGGTTCACGTTATACGATCTCTTCTGCAAGTTGTGTCCGATCATGAGCTGAGACAAGGGTATTGCTGGCTAACAAAACCCTGACTCTGGCCGACACATGTGAGAGTGAGGCGAGTAAGACCTGAGTGGTCATCTTGTCCAATATTCACTGGTGCGTGCAATGCGGGCACCTCGAAAAAACAAGGGTCAAGTTTCATGGATATCGCTCAACTTCTGACATTCAGTGTCAAGAACGGTGCCTCGGATATGCATCTGTCAGCCGGCTTGCCGCCAATGATACGCGTGGATGGTGACATGCGGCGAGTCAACGTCCCTGCGCTAGACCACGCAGCTGTGCAGGCCATGGTGTATGACATCATGAATGACAAGCAGCGAAAAGACTTTGAAGAGAAGATGGAGACGGATTTCTCGTTTGAAATCCCCGATACCGCGCGTTTTCGTGTCAACGCTTTCAATCAGAACCGAGGCTGCGGTGCGGTATTCCGGACGATCCCCTCCGAGGTGCTGACACTGGAACAACTGGGTGCTCCGAAGATCTTCCAGGAAATATCATCTTTGCCACGAGGTATTGTGCTGGTTACCGGTCCGACAGGCTCAGGCAAGTCGACCACTCTGGCGGCGATGATGGATTACAAGAATGATTCAGAATTGGGGCATATCCTGACCATTGAGGATCCGATTGAATTTGTTCATCAAAGCAAAAAGTGCCTGATTAATCAGCGCGAAGTACATCGAGATACCTTTGGCTTTTCCGAAGCTCTGCGCTCTGCACTTCGTGAAGATCCTGACGTTATTCTGGTTGGAGAAATGCGTGATATGGAAACCATCTCTCTGGCATTGACGGCGGCTGAAACCGGTCACCTGGTATTCGGTACCCTGCACACCAGTTCTGCAGCGAAGACCGTGGATCGAATCGTGGATGTGTTCCCGGCTGGTGAAAAACCGATGGTGCGCTCGATGTTGTCCGAATCGTTGAAGGCTGTCATATCGCAGACACTGTTGAAAAAGACCGGCGGCGGACGAATCGCTGCACATGAAATCATGATTGGTACGCCGGCGATTCGTAACCTGATTCGTGAAGACAAGGTGGCCCAGATGTATTCGGCTATCCAGACCGGCCAGTCACATGGTATGCAAACACTGGATCAGAACCTTAAAGAGCTGGTAAAGCGCGGGCAGGTGGATCTTGCCGAGGCTCGTAAAAAAGCTCAAAACCCCGACAGCTTGCAGTAGTCGGCCTGTCTGGATTCTAGTTCGACAACTAGCTTGTATAAGGGGGAATAGGGTATGGATTTGAAGGTCGCCAAGCGATTCATGGATGAGCTGTTAGTCAGTCTGCACAAGAAAGGCGGGTCTGATCTGTTCATCATCGCCGGAGCTCCGCCTTCGATGCGTATCCACGGCAAGGTAACTCCTGTCATGGAGAAGAAGCTGACCGCTGAACATACTCTGGCGCTGACGCAATGCCTCATGACCGACGCCGAGCGTGCGGATTTCAAGAAAACCAAGGAGTGCAATTTCGCCATTGCTCTGCCCAAGATTTCTCGATTTCGTGTCAACGCTCTGGTGCAGCGGGGCAGTGCGGGTCTGGTTGTGCGAATCATTCCTAACGAGATACCCAGCTTCGCCGACCTGCATATGCCCGATATTCTCACTCAGGTAGCCATGAGCAAGCGTGGTCTGGTCATTTTTGTGGGTGGTACCGGTTCGGGCAAGTCCACCAGTCTTGCGGCAATGATCGACTACCGGAATGAAAATTCCAACGGTCACATCATCACCATTGAGGATCCGGTGGAATTTGTGCATCACCACAAGGGTTGTATTGTCACCCAGCGTGAGGTCGGCACGGATACCGAGTCGTTTGAAATTGCTCTGAAGAACACATTGCGACAGGCACCCGATGTCATTCTCATCGGAGAAATACGCGATCAGAAGACGATGGAGCACGCCATTGCATTTGCCGAGACCGGGCATCTGTGTCTGGCCACCTTGCACGCGAACAATACCAATCAGGCGCTGGACAGAATCATCAACTTTTTCCCAGAAACCAGGCACAAGCAGTTATTGCTTGACCTGTCTTTGAATGTCAAGGCTTTCATTTCACAGCGCTTGTTGCCTACGCCCAGTGGTAAAGGGCGTCGAGCCGCGGTGGAAGTGCTACTCAATACGCCGTTGATGTCGGACATGATCATGAAAGGTGAAGTTCACGAGATCAAGGGCCTGATGAAGAAGAGTAAGGATCAGGGAATGCAGACCTTTGATCAGGCGCTGTTCGACCTGCTCGGTAAAAACGCCATCACTATCGAAGAGGCCATGCGTAATGCGGATTCGGTGAACGATCTGCGTCTGCGTATCAAGCTTGCTGGCGGCGGTTCATCAGAGGTGGATGACATGATCAGCAATTCGATGAGCCTGGAGGATGACGGTATGGATGATGCCTCCGGTGGCGGTGCGCGAAAAACCGGATAGCAATGTCGGCCGTTGCCAGGCAGCCTTTTTGTGCGGGGCTGCCTGTGTTCGCGATGACTGTCTGCCAAAGCACTACACTCAAGACGCGTTAGAATGCCAGCTCCTGAATTGGTCCGCCTGTGCTTTCTGATATGTCTCATCGCTCTTTATCCGCTCCTTCTATCGATACATTGACTGTCGAGGCCCTTGCACAGGCAAGGCAGCTCACAGGCATTGAAGGCGATGCACGCATTGTCGTGTCTCCCTACCGGTTCAATCCTCTGGGAGCACATATCGATCATCAGGGTGGGGCGGTGCTTGCCCGTTGCCTGAATCAATACACCATTCTGGTGTTCTGGCCGAGCGCTGACAGAAGCAGTACTGTGCATGCCTGTCTACAGCAAGGAGTCTGGCAAGACAGTCAGTTTGAACCCGAAGAGCTGGTGGAGGATCATGGTTGGGATGCCATGGCCAGAGCATCCGTTACGGCATTTGCCAATCATTCGCCCATGAGCCATGGCATCACAGCGGTGGTCACCGGGACCCTTGTCAGTGGTGGCTTGAGCTCATCTGCATCGGTTATTCTGGCCTATCTGAGTGCATTGGCCGAAGCCAATGACGTCTGCCTGAGTCCGGTCGAACTGGTGGAGCTGGCTCGCCAGGTGGAAAATGACTACCGGGGCCTTAATAACGGAATTCAGGATCAGATGTCGATCGCTTTCGGTGAGCGGGATCATCTGTCCATATTGAATGTTGAAGAGGTCAGTGCCGAGCTTGTCGCCGACCCTGATTCGATTTCCCAGGTCTGTTTTCTGATGTGCTATTCAGGTATTTCCCGAGACCTGGCAGGCTCTCCCTTCAACACGCGTGTTGCGCAATGTCTGGAGGCGGCGCGGTTGCTCAGCTCCGATGCCGCTTCTCTGGGAGAGGTTCCGCTTGCATTGCGTACCAAGGATGCGATCGAACAATTACCGTCGATACAGGCTCGTCGTGCCCGGCATGTCTATTCGGAGATGCAACGGGTGCGTGATGGTGCGCTTGCCTGGAAATCGGGTGACTGGCAAGCCTTCGGACAGATGATGAATATGTCTTGTCAGAGTTCAATCAATGATTATGAAAGCGGCAGCGAATGGCTGATTGCTCTGCATGAGATTGCTTCGCAGTTGGAGGGGGTTTACGGAAACCGCTTCAGTGGCGGAGGGTATGGAGGTTGTTTGTTCATGCTGGTAGATGTGGAGGCTGTCGAGCAGATCGCCGATACTCTGCTGGAGCGTTATCTGGCGCGATATCCTGAATTGCAGGGCGAAGCTCGCATCATGATTGCCGAGTCCGAGAGTACCGTCAGAATCGTCAGCCCGGATTCCCTAAATTCAACATCAGTTTCCCATGGACAATAACAACATGAGTCATGAAGTCGTGAAAAGGGCTGTGCTTCTGGCTGCGGGCCGGGGCAAACGTCTTCAGCCTCACACTGATATCACACCCAAACCACTGCTGATACATAAAGGCAAGCCGACACTGGACTACCTGCTGGACTCATTACTGCTTGCAGGTATTGAGGAGGTGGTGCTGGTTACTCACCATCTGCACGAGCAAGTAGAACACTACGCAGCGTTGCGTTCTGCCAATCACAAGCAGCAAGTACGGTGCGTTTACCAATCACATCTGTTCGGTACCGCACATGCATTGCAGGCGGTCATTGAATCAGCACCGGATATTGTGGCTGCACCCTTTGTGCTTAGTGCAACAGATTATCTGGTTCCACGCGAGTTCTTTGGTGATCTGCTGCAGTTTCATGGTTCGCACGCAGGCGAATGCAGCGTCAGTATGAAGGAGCTGGATGCTGCGGAGCTTGCCAGTCGTTCCAGTATCAGATTCAACGACGATCAATCGATTGCGGAAATAGTCGAAAAACCTGCAGCAGGTACAGCTCCCAGTTCTACAGGTGCGAATCTGACGTTTATATTACCGCCGGATATCATCCCTGATGTTCAAAATGTTCCGGTGTCGGAGCGTGGTGAACAGGAAGTTCAACACGCTATCAATGCCTGGATCAGTCGTGGCGGCCTGGCGTTTGGTCTGGTACAGGCAATTCCACCCGAATGGCAGCCATCATGACGTGCCATCACCAGGCGGCATCACTACTAGTGATGGCCTCGTAAACGCTGAGCCGCAGTTCGGGTGAACAGCTCTCCGCTGGCAAGCCACTTGTTCAAATGCCTGCCTGGGCGGCGGTGGCGATGTCCATGGTCTGATTGAAGCAGGGATTCCAGTGAATCACCGACCGTGCTGAATAGCTTGTCAGGTGCGTAGCTGGCCAGCCAGGCCTGGCGGGCTTCTTCACCACGATCGTGAGCCTCGTTGGCCAGAGAGCTCAGCAGACCGGGAATAGAGCTGACGCGGCGCTCCTCTACCTGAATGGCAAAGCTCCAGTCAGTCTCTGATGGCGGTGTCCATAGATCCGAGATGATCACCGGCACGCGACCGGCCTCCAGTGTTTCGTACAGTCGAATAGATGAGGTGCCGATGCCTCGCGGGCACAGAACAAACTGGCTGGATGAAATCGTACGGGCGTACTCCCGGCCACGAATCTTCATTTCAGTTTCGTCGCTATTCCAGACATTGAAGTCAGAGGTATCACGGACTAGCCCGTCCGGGTGCTTGAGCCGCATAATGGGGCGTCTGCAAGCATGGCTCATAGAGCCCATGAATGAGTACAGATAAGGTGTTTCACGATCCTCGGAGTAGACGTCGCTCACATAGGGGTTCGGTGAATACAAGTACGCACAGGCACGATGACGTGCGGTGTCGATATGTCGCTTGGACAGGCAGCAATACAGCCCTGGCAATATATCCCAGGGACGATCCATTTCGTTGTACATGAACACCTTGCCCGGGTAGCGTTCTACATGGGGGTGGTGCATCAGCTGACTGAAGAACAGATCATCGAACTGCGTGTTTTCAACGAACAGGATTGCGTCCGCTTCCTCAGCGTCAGCGCAGATCTGGTGTTTTCCTACGGTGTCCATGGGCGCATAGGCGCATAGTGCATCAAGACCGGTGTGCCTGTCGTAGGCGGAAGTTAGAAGGATTTTCATGTCAGGTCCAGGTGTAGTTCTGCTGCCTCATATGAAATTTATATCCATATTTGGCTAAGCTGTATATCGACGATACGCCCGTAAAATTCACTTAACAGGCATCTATTTGTCAAAATGACTGTGAGCAGCATCACTACTACTCGATAGTGTGAAGCCATCGAATTTTTTGCAGCTGACAATTTTCAGTATTAATTCATTGCTTGTGAGGTTCATCCCAAATGTGAATGGCAGGTGAATCAAAGCACTCTGCCAGAGCCTATTTCAATCCTGCCCGCGACATAATCAGAACACCTGAAACCTTTAGATTATCTTGCGAGTCGCGTATGCATCGTTGTCACTATTTGTTGTTTTGCTTGTCTTTGGCTCTGGGCACAGTGTCTTCCCAGGCGTTCGCCGCAACAATCAATGGTGAGCTGTTCAAGTGGCATCCTGTGGAAATCGATTTCACCGGGCCGCTTGCCAGCGAGGCAGATACATCACCCAATCCCTTTCTGGATTATCGTCTGACAGTTGAATTGACGAGCCCGTCAGGCAAGGTAACGAGGGTTCCGGGATATTTTGCCGGTGATGGACAGGGGCATGGTCGCGGGAATATCTGGCGTGCACGCTTTTCTGCGGATGAAGTTGGGCAGTGGCATTATCACGCGCTCATACATAGCGGTTCTGAAATCGCTCTCAGTCTATCGCTCGATGAGGGTCTGGAGATCGAGCTGACGGGCAGTAGCGGTGATATGCAGATTGCTCCGGCACCCTACGATGCGCCTGAATTCTTGCGACATGGCAGGCTGGAATACGTGGGCGAGCATTATCTGAAGTTTCGCGACGGACCCTATTGGATCAAAGGTGGCACGGACAGCCCGGAGAATCTCCTGGGTTTTAGCGGTATTGATGGCACGTTTGATCAAGGCGGTATAGATGAGCTGTTTTTGCACGACTACGCTGAACATCGCGGAGATTTTGTTGAAGGTGATCCTTTGTTCACACATTCGCAAACGGGCGCAGATAGCCGTGGTCTGATTGGTGCGCTCAATTATCTGGGAGCTCAAGGAGTCAATTCTGTCTTTTTTCTACCGATGAACCTGGGTGGCGATGGGCAGGATACCTATCCCTTTGTCGGGGCAAGCAAAGAGCGTTTTGATAAAACGCACTATGACATCAGTAAACTTCATCAGTGGAATCAAGTTCTGGCGCATGCCCAACGTCAGGGGATTGCGCTGAACATTGTGCTGAGCGAGACAGAAACTGCCAATGAGCAGTGGCTGGATGATGGGGCACTGGGCGTCGAACGCAAACTGTTCTTTCGAGAGCTGGTTGCTCGTTTCGGTTATCTGCTGGCTGCGAAGTGGAATCTGGGCGAGGAGAATGATTTTCCGCGGGTAGAGCTCGACAAGCATGCTGATTATCTGCAGGCATTGGATTGGAGTGGCAAACCGATTGCCGTACATACGCATATCAACCAGTTTTATCGCTACGGTGAGATCGTGGGCGACTCGCGCTATGGTGCCAGTTCGATTCAGTACGATGAGCAGTTTGCGGGGCAGTTTGTTGAGCAGTGGCGAACCAACTCGGCCAATGCTGGCCATCCCTGGGTGCTGGACATGGATGAAAATACCAATGGTCTGACACCCGAAAGCAATGCCGATCGACGTAAGCAGATTCTCTATGATGTACTTTTCAGTGGCGGCAATATCGAATGGTATTTTGGTTACCATCCACAGCCGATAGGCGGAGATATTGATGCGGGCGACTTTCGTCAAAGAGAGTCCATGTGGCAACAGATGAGATTTGCCCGGGAGATGATGCAGAACGAGCTGCCATTTTGGGAAATGGAGCCTGCTGACTGGCGTGTATCCGGAGACAGCGATGCCTATGGCGGTGCCGAGGTGTTCGCTTTGATGGGTGAAGCCTATGCCATTTATCTGCCTCAATCCACGGGTGCCGAAGTGCTCAACACGGGGAGCGTCAGTGGTCGGTTCGGGCTGCGTTGGTTTGATCCGAGAACCGGGGCGATGAGCAACGGTTCACAACAGTTGAGTGCCAGTGACAATCTTGCTCTGGGGTCTCCTCCTTACTCCATGGGCGAAGATTGGGTCGTGTTGATAAACCGCCTGGATCAGGCCATCGAGCAGGATGCGGTCTCGCAGAGCAGTAACGAGGCGCCAGTATTCAATGCATTGCCCGAACGCACAGTGTCCGTGGGTGAGTCTGTGTTGATTAAACTGACAGCCACCGATAGTGACGGTACTTTTCCTAGTGTAACCGTCGGTGCTTTGCCTGCTGGGATGAAGATAAACGGTCCGGGTAATGGCCTGCTGGAACTGATCTGGACAGTTCCGGGCGATGCTGCTGCCGAGTCTGTGGTTGAACTGATTGCCATTGATGCTCTGGATAGTTCACTGAGAAGCACGCAGCAACTGATCATTAATGTGCGTGGGGGTGAAGCGGGCCTTGCTGAGACAGGCAATCCACTTATAGAGAGTTCGCCGGATGCGACCCTTCGTGATCTTGCACCAGTCTTTGAAACAATACCCTTGCAACAACTGGAAGCAGGCCGTGTTCTGGCATTGCGAGTGATCGCCAAAGGCGCTGACGGTGCCCCTCCCGCACTAATGCTTATTGACGGCCCGGAAGGGGCAGCCTTTGTCGACAATGGTGATGGTACCCGAACCTTTACCTGGCAGACCCGAGCCAGTGATACAGGCAACCGCACAATTACGTTCATGGCTCGGGATCATGAATTGGCAAATCTGGTTTCAACACTGCAAGTTGAGGTGCAGATCACGCCTTGATTGAGCGGGCTGAAGCTGGCTTGAATCATGACGCGAACCCTAAGGCTGGTTGGGAAGATTGCCGATAGTTGAACATGAAACCCATATTGTATTTATTGACCAGCCTGATGCTGCTGGCTTCTGCACCTGTCAGTGCCGAGCAGTCTCAGGTTGAGGAATGGCAGTTGCTGCAAAGCACTGACGGTTCAAATCTGACTGCTCGTCATGAGGCGGCGGCCGTGGTGCTCGGCGATGATATCTACCTGATGGGAGGACGGGGCAATCGGCCTGTTGAGCGCTATTCCCTGATCACCGGGCAGTGGGAAAACCTGGGTCTTGCGCCTCTTGAGTTGCATCATGCACAGCCGGTTGTCATTGGTGATGACATCTATATTGCTGGTGCGTTTACCTGCTGTTATCCGCGTGAAACCAGCGTGGCAGAAATACATGTTCTGGACACTCTGACAAACACCTGGGATGTCGTCGGTAGCTTGCCGCCTGAGCGTGTGCGTGGCAGTACAGCTGCTGTCGTCTACTCAGGCAAACTGTATTTGCTGGGCGGTAATACACAGGGGCATGATGGTGGTGCCGTGGCGTGGTTCGACGAATATGATCCGGTTTCCGGTCAGTGGCGAATTCTGCCGGATGCACCCAACGCCCGCGATCATTTTTCTGCGGTAATGGCAGGCACCGAACTGGTCGCAGCATCCGGAAGGCAGACAACGCAACCCAATCCTGCAGCCAATCCTGTCTCGGTCGTGGACATCTATGATTTCCAGACGGGACAATGGCGCAGCGGTGCACCGATACCTACCGTTAGAGGTGGGGCTGTGGTGGCCGCTTATGGGGTGGATGTCATCGTGGCAGGTGGTGAAATCAATACCTCCGATCTGGCATTGAATGTTGTCGAGGCTTACGATCTGAGCAAGGACGCCTGGCGCAGCTTGCCGACCATGATCAGCGGTCGGCACGGTAGCGGCGGGGGCATCTCCGGCCAACAGATGTATATGCTGTCGGGAGCTAACCTTATTGGCGGTTCGACCGAAAGCGACGATTCTGAAACGCTGCAGCTGCATGAAATGATCGTAATTGAAGAACCCGTTGAACCCGTTGAACCCGTTGAACCCGTTGAACCCGTAGATCCCGTAGATCCCGTAGATCCGGATGTCGATGAAATTGAGCCCGAAGAGCAGGGTGAAGATTCAGACGGTGAGCCGGTTTCAAGCTCCGGCGGTGGAGGGGCTTTTGAGCTGTCTATGTTGCTGTCCTTGTCAGGACTCCTGCTTTTACGCAGGCAACGTCGAAAAGGCTCTTGCTTTGCCTGATCGGTCAGTTTAGGGTTGGCCCCTGATTCGGGCTAATGGAAATTCTTGACTGCTGTGTTGAAGACAATCAATCCGCTACTGAATGCCGATATTCTGTATGCCTTGGCCTCCATGGGGCATGGCGATTCAATTGTTCTGTGCGATGCCAACTTTCCAGGTGAGAGTGTCGCGCGCAAGACCTCTCTGGGACGCTTGTTACGTGTCGACGGTGCCAGCGTTGTTGAAGTCGCTGAGGCTGTACTCTCGCTGATGCCTCTGGATAATTTTATTGATGATGCTGCGCAGTGCATGGAGGTTGTCGGTGCTCCCGATGAATCACCGCAGGTGCAACGTGAGGTTCAGGCGGTCATTGATGCTAACGAGAATGAGTCGTTCAAGCTCATGCCGGTCGAGCGGTTCGCCTTCTATGCCAAGGCCAGTTCAGCTTATGCCGTTATCGCCAGTGGTGAGAGGCGCTTTTATGGCTGCTTCATACTGACTAAAGGCGTCCTGGCGCCAGAGGCCTGAGAACTCAGTGGCACAACTCTATTTCTATTATTCGGCCATGAATGCCGGTAAATCGACAGCGCTCCTGCAGTCTGCTCATAACTACCGTGAGCAGGGCATGCAGGTGGCTTTGTATACCGCCGCAATCGATGACCGCTATGGTCAGGGTGTTATTCGCTCCCGCATCGGTTTGCAGGAAAATGCTCTGCAGTTCGGCGATGACACCGCATTTTTCGAGCCTATCGAGCTGCAGCATCTTGATACACCGCTGGCGTGTGTCTTGGTGGACGAGGCACAGTTTCTATCTCGCCAACAAGTGGATGAGCTTGCCAAGGTGGTGGATAAACTGGATATACCCGTGTTGTGCTTCGGCATACGCACAGATTTTCAGAGTGAGATGTTTCCCGGCTCGTCCCGATTGTTAGCTATCGCAGACAAGATTCAGGAGCTCAAGACCGTTTGCACTTGCGGTCGCAAGGCGACCATGATCGTGCGCCTGGATGAATCCGGACAGATCGTCGCTGCGGGTGATCAGGTACAGATTGGCGGTAATGATCGCTACGTTTCAAAATGCAGGCGGCATTACCGGGAGCTGATGGATGGCGCCAGTTAGGGGTCGTGAAATGATAGTTAATTATTTCACGATCCCTTAGCTTCCTGATCAGTCCTGGCCGAGAGTCTCGCGCAGGCTTCGAGTGAAGGCCGACATGCTGGATCGCTGCATGAAGACGATGGGCTTGTCCTGTCTGGCACAGAGCGTTCGTGCTTTCTGCATGGCGCTGTGACTGATGCAGTTGGTCGGGCACATCACGACATCGGCCTGGCTGACCAGCTCGGAAATGCGGTGAGGGCAGGTTTCCCGGCCGCCATCATGATGGAGGAATCGTCCGTCACATGACTCCACCAATGCTTGGAAATGTCTGCGTTGCTGCGCCTTGCCGCCCAGGTAGAGTACGCACTGACCGCATAGCTTCAAATCCCCTGCGGTATTGGCAGAGGCGGTTTTCGGCATAGGCAGAGGGGGGGCAGATTGTTCTGCAACCAGAGTTTGCTGGAAAGCTTCCAGATGGGAAATGGTCTGAGTCTGCTGTTTGACGGTCTCTTTTTCAGCACTCAAGCTATTCTGTAGTTCGCTGAGACGATGGAGCAACTGCTCCATGCGAGGATCGTTGGCTGCCCGAGCCGATGAATCGTTTGTGATTGTTTTCTGTTCGAGTCGCTGAGCTTCCAGCATCTGCGCCTGAAGGCGTTGGCCTTTGAGTTTTTCCTGTTCTGTCAATCGTGTCTGTTCGCGCAGGGCATCGCTGGTGCTCTGATAGCGCTGTCTCAGCGTCTGTACTTCTCGAGTCAGGGAGTCAATCTGGCGATCTTGTTTCGAGAGTCTGCCACGATCAACACAGGTACTGGCCCCGGATAAATGCGACATCATTTGACATCCTCCTCTCCCTGAAGAAAGAGGATTCCCACTAAGGAGCGCAATGTCCTGCGCCGAGACGGAGAATATTTCGAGCCGCGTTAACGTCACGATCATGCTGAACACCACATTCAACACATTGCCAGTCTCTTACCGAAAGAGCTCTTATTCCCTGCGGTCCGCACAGGCTTCCGCATTCGGAGCACGCTCGCGTGGTATAGGCTTCATTGATTTCTCGGTAGACAATACCGGCCTGCTGGCTCTTGTAGTCGAGCATTGTCTTGAAGCTGGCCCAGCTTGCGTCAAGCGCAGACTTGGCCATCGTGGTTTTTGTCAGCTTCGAGCTACTGACATCTCCCACGTAGATCTCGCCGCATCGATTGACCAGATTGCGGCTGTCTTGCCCCTTGGGACACGTGCGATCAACCGAGACACAGATGCAAAAATACCATCGACCGCGAGCATCCTCAGTGAAACAACCTGCCCTGAACCTGTATTGGCAAGACCGAAGCTGTCCCATACCTTGAAGTGAGAACCTGCAAAGAAGACCTGCCCGTGCTTCCAGTGAGCTGCCCGAGCCTTGAAGGGCACCCATCCCAACGAGCGTTTATCGCCAAAACTCTTGCGCCACCTCAGCTTGCGACGCTTTGCCGAATAGCGTTTGCTGGCGTAGTGTTCGGCCGTTTCCTGAATCGTACTGCTGCCAATGTGCTCGAACTGCTTCGAGGCACCCACCGTGTAAGCAGAGAAGTCAAATCCGGACATCCACCGACCACGCTCCCGAATCATACGATCAGACAGGTCGTTGCAGTAGTTCCATACCTGATTGACTTCTGTCGCCATGCTGCGCAAAAGCGGCGCATGGCGATCTTTTACCCTGACTTTGAGAACCTTGATGCATGTTGATTTCACAGCTCGATTGTATAACCGTTCCGCCCCCATTCACCCAGAAGAGTCAACAATAACTGACTATATATACAGCATTCCAATTCCTCCCCGCCCTGAACGACGGGGTATCCTTGGAATTGAAGGGATGAACCTGTCCGAAGACAGTGATGATGATGATGCTGCGCGTGGCCTGGGGGTGTGTGATGAGGGCCCACAGGCTGCCAGCAACATTGCCAGCCTTCCAGCCACTGTTCCAGAGTTCGCTGAGGGCTTCGGCGTCCTTGGCAGCACGAAACTGTTTGACCGTCAGCGCAAACTTTTGCTCCAACTGTTTTTGTAATCTGATTGTCAACGGGTGCTTGTTGTTCGCCGCACTCTCAACGGCCAGTTGATGAATGTCATAGTCGCTTTTGCCGGCAACCGGCAAACCCGCCTTGGAACCCAGTTGACGTACCTCGCTCAAGCTCAGACAGGTGCCGACGATCATGCAGTGCCAGCAATCCTGCAGTTCCCACAGCTTATAGCGGGCACGGCGAGGCTCAAGCTGATTGAGCTGTGGTTGATAAGTCAGTGGGCTCACTGACAGATCGGCCGCAAGCGGTGTCCCGTTCAACGGGTATTTTAGTGGGTTATCCAATTAGCGATGCTCTGCTGAAGAAACGGGCGAGCCTAGTGGATCATCGGGGTCTCTTTCACATGCCCGCACTGCCAATCCAGTTCATCACGGGCTTGCAGTTGTCGCATGTCCCACTGTCTTGTTGGCAGTGGTGTACCGATCTGACGCAAGATGCTCTGGAAGCCTTCTTTCTTTGACAGCAGCTTATTGACTGATTCTAACGGTAGCCAGGCGCTGAGCTGGCGTGCGCATCGCTGGGTGTCGCCGCCTGCGAATTCGGCCAGAGAGCCCAGGAACACAGCTTCATCAGCCGAGATGGCGGGGCAGCACAGGCAGCGGATGTCAGGTACGTGGGCACTGTGTCGAAGCGCTTCCACCATGTGGGCATCAACAACCGTCTGTAGTTCGGGTAGTGCCACATGCTGGCAGAGTAGAGGAACGACTCTGGCACCCAGACCGGAATAGGAGAGGGTACGCTTGCGCAGTCTGATGGTATTGAGAAGCAGGGACTCTCCCAGTGACAGTTCTTTGGTCAGTGTGACTGAGCGGTGTTCCGTCGGACCGTTGTGACTGGGCATGCCTCTCCAGCTGGGTGTAAAGACATGACTGCCACCACGCTTGAAGCACTCGGCACCGCATAGCGCGGTGGCTGCCTGACTGAAGGCTTCAAGGGTGTGCCCTTCGAGACAATGCCTGGCAATCAATGCGGCCTGTTCTGCTTGCCCGGCATTGATCTTACAAAGCATGCACAGGACGTGATTCTCAACAGTGGACAACCATTCGGGATTGGCAGGTGCACGATCGTCGTCAAAATTCTGATTCAACAAGACATCGGCGAGCATGTTGACCGCCTCGATGGTGTGTTTGCGATCAGGACCGCCGTCAATGATTCTGCCCAATGTGTCGAGAACATATCGCTCGGCAATCGGTGCTGTTGCCGAACGACCACGGGCGCGTGGTACGGCCAGTAACAAACGGGCTGGCAAAGGGAGATCGCTGAATCGTGTCTGTCTGGCGGCTGATGTGCTCATCAGGCCAGGCTGGGTCAATGCGCGAGGAGCGTTGCGCAAGGCTTCCGTGGAAATAATGACAGGATTCATGAAAGGGTCCTTTAGGCAATGTTACTAATAATCATTCTCATTCAAATTCTAGAATAATTTTCATTTCCTGTCAGCAAACAGCGGCAATGAGTTCGCAATGATGTCTCATGAGTAGCATGTCAGGGCGTATTACTCAGCTGCTTTTCTGCACAGAAGCGTAGTCTGTGTTGCACGATGGATGAGTAATGGGATGTACGGCTATGGGGTTAGTTTTTAAAGCCGCGCCGCGTTACAAGCCTGCAAGTCCTCAAATTCAGTCACTACGAGTCGAGCATGTCCCAGAAAATGAATGAATACGGTCAGCCCATTGGTGAGACGGTGAGCGAGTGGGGGCCAGCACAGCTTCCTCCAAGGGTGCTCATGCAAGGGCGATTCTGTCGACTGGAACCACTGGATATTCTGACCCATGTCGATGAGTTGTTCGAGGCTTTTTCGAGCGGGGAGGCAGGGGGGTTGTGGACCTATATGCCTATGGGGCCGTTTGCTGAGGTGGCCGAGCTGAAGAGCTGGATGGACGCTGCCTGTGCCGGTGAAGACCCTGTGTTCTATGCGGTTATCAATGAGCTGACTGGCAAGGCTGTGGGATTCGCCAGTTATTTGCGAATCAATCCCGCTGTAGGTCTGATTGAGGTTGGTTTTATAGTGTTTTCGCCGCAGTTACAAAAAACTGCCATGGCAACCGAGGCCATGTACCTGATGATGCGTTGTGTCTTTGACGAACTGGGTTATCGACGTTATGAATGGAAGTGCGATGCCCTGAATGCGCCATCACGCAAGGCGGCGCTCAGGTTCGGATTCAGCTTTGACGGCATTTTCGAACAGGCAACCATTTATAAAGGTCGCAATCGTGACACGGCCTGGTATTCAATTCTGGATAGAGACTGGCCGACAATGAAAACAGCGTTTACACAGTGGCTGGCTGAGGATAACTTTGACGAGCAAGGTCAACAGAAGCAGGTTTTGTCACAGCCTCTGGCAAAAGCACAGTCGAATCAAGTGTGACCCGACCGTGCTGCAAACTGGTTTAAAAGGCGCGTAAAGCTTGGCCGATTAAATCAGATCATTGGTCAAATCAAGAAGCTTTGTGCCATTCAAACGGCTGGAACGCCTTGTCAACGGGCGTGTTGGCCAGATGATTGGTGTAGTTGGACATGATCTTCTGAGACAGACCAAGAACCACTTCAAGTACATGGCGTTTGGTGAAGCCTGCATCCAGAAAAGTCTGTACAGCCGCATCATCAACGTTGCCACGCTCACGCACGACAATAAGCGTGAAATCTCGCAGTGCTTCCAGATGAGCATTAGGCAGTGGCGTGACGTTGCGTAGAGCTTCGGTAATGGCATCGTCGACGCCCATCATTTTGGCAATACCCGTGTGAGCCGGAACGCAGTAATGACACGCATTTTCGACATTGATTGTCTGCCAGACAACCGTCATCTCATCCTTGTCGAAGCTGGAGTTGAGGAACAGTTCATGTGCCTCTTGGTAAGCCTTGAGTAAGCCGGGTGATTCAGCCATGACAGCATGCAGGCCTGGAATCATGCCAAAGGCTTTCAGTGAGCCTTCCAGCAGTGGTTTGCTGTCTTCAGGAGCGCTTTCTATGGTATGTAGTGTGAAATCGGTCATGGGTAGTTCCTCGATAGTCAGCCCGTTGATTGGGCTAGAGTTGGAAATGATGTTGTTTAAACCTATCGGTACAAACTACTCTAATCTGAAACTTTTGGTGTATACGGATTTGTAAAGTCGCGGCTGTTTTGAATGGATCAACGCCGTGATGCTCAGGGGGACGGGCGCATCGACAGCCGGGTCGGTAATACGGTGGAGGCCTCCTTGCCTCCGGGGTCATGATGAAACATGGACCTGATGACGACACCGACACTTAATGTGCAGTGCCGGTGCGCTGGTTTCAGTCCTTAACAGCACCGATGTCGTCGCGGCGCATGCGTCGACGGATAATTCCGCCCAGCAAGATGGGCAGTACGAAGCCGGTGATTGAGACGATCCAGAGACCAATGGCCAGCGGCGAACTGAGCAGAGCGCTCCAGTCACCATCGGATATGGTCATGGCACGACGCAGATTGTCTTCCATGTTGTTGCCCAGCAGAATGCCCAGAATGACGGGTACCAGTGGAACATCGAGTTTGCGCAGTACCCAACCCAGGAGACCGAAGACGATCATGACCATCAGATCGAAAGTGGAACCTGAGATGCCATAAATACCGACAAAGGAGATCATGGCAACAATCGGCATCAGAATGCGAGGTGGAATCAGCAGCACTCTGACAAACATGCCGACCATGGGGATGTTCATGGCCAGCAACATGAAGTTGCCCAGAAACAGCGCTGCGATCAGGCCCCAGACCACATCAGGATTGGAGATGAACAGCAGTGGTCCTGGCGTGATGTTCAGTGCCAGCAACATGGCCAGAAGTACCGCTGTAGTACCCGAACCCGGTACGCCCAGTGCCAGCATGGGAACCAGAGCGCCACCCGCGGCTGCATTGTTACCCGCTTCGGGTGCCGCAACACCTCGCGGATCACCTGTGCCGAAAGTGCCATCCTTGTCGACCATTTTCTTTTCCAGTGAATAGGAAATGAAAGATCCCAGGGATGCTCCGGCACCTGGCAGTACACCAGCGATGAAGCCGATGAATGAGGAGCGCAACATGGTTGGCGTACAGCTCTTGAGCAGTGCCCAGGAAGGGGTTATGCGCCCAATGCTGACTTTTGCAGACTTGCCTTCGCCGGTACCATCACCGCGATGTTCCAGAAACAGGAAAACCTCGGACAGGGCAAACAATCCGACAATGGCCACCAGAAAGTCGATGCCGTCATACAGATGAACTTCACCGAAAGTGAATCGTGGCACACCGGTCTGTCCGTCAACGCCGACCATGGCGATCACGATACCCAGGGCCGCAGCAAATGCAGCCTTGGCCTGATTTTTCGAAGTGATGCCACCCAGAGTGGCAAAAGCCAGGGCAAACAGAGCAAAGTATTCAGCCGGTCCAAACAACAGGGCAACCTTGACCAGTTGTGGGGCAAGAAATACCAACCCCCAGGTGGCAAAGAAGGCCCCGACAAATGAGGCCACCCCTGATAGAGACAGGGCTTCTCCGGCGCGTCCCTGCTGCGCCATCGGATAGCCATCCAGTGTGGTCATCAACGCCGGTTCGTCCCCCGGAATGTTGAGCAAGATCGAAGAGATACGCCCACCGTACATCGCTCCGTAATAAACGGAGGTCAGTAGAATCATGGCGGCCGTAGGTTCCAGTCCCAGCGTGAAGGCCAGGGGTATGAGTATGGCGACACCGTTGGATGGGCCAAGTCCGGGAAGGGCGCCGATGATGGTGCCCAGAAAGCAGCCTACAAAGGCCAGAAATATATGCTGCCACGTCAATGCAACGGCAAAGCCGTTGAGCAGGGAGTTTAGTGATTCCATCAGGATAGGTGCTCGCTAGAATCCAAACGGGCCGCGCGCTAGCGACAGTCCGAGAATCAGGTGAAAGACGGTGTAGATACCAATTGAGGTCAGTGTTCCGGAGACAATCGACCATAACGGCGTCGTGCCTAGTCGCCAGGTCAGGAAGGCGGCGGCAACAGCGGTTGCAATCAGAAATCCGGCAATAGGCAGAGCCAGGGCGTAAGCCACCATGACACCGGCAGCAGCGAGTATTTCCATCATCCGGCCAAGACGTGGCCACTCTGGCTCCACATCGGGTTTGAAGATGATAAACACGCTGGATATGGCCATGACGATGGCAATGATGATTGGAAAGGTTCTCGGACCGACCGGATCCGATATAAAACTCAGTTCAATGTGGAAGGCCGCCCAGATGAAAAGCGACGCGAACAAAAGTCCGACGCCACCAAAGATGCGATCACTCATGATGAAAAACTCTGGAGTAGGGTGTTTTAAGGGGGAGCAGAGGGGCGACAGAGGGCGGTGCGTTACACCTGAGCCTCGTTCACGTCGCCCGTCTGCCAAGAGCCTGAAAACAGGCTCCTGGTTACAACTACTTGATCAGGCCAATCTGCTTGGAAAGCTCAGTGATCGAGGCTACTGAGTCAGCCACAAAGGCTTGAAAATCATCACCTTGCAAGTCAAGTGGCGCCAGGCCGCTGTCTGCCATTTCCTGCTTCCATTCGTCAGAAGCGTAGACCTTGCCGACTGTTTCTACCCAATAGTCATAAGCTTCATCACTCATGCCGCCCGGGGCATAGAAGCCGCGCCAGTTTGCACCGATCACATCAACACCCTGTTCTCTGGCTGTCGGGAAAGCGGCGAAATCACCGGCGAGACGCTCAGGTGCCAGTACGGCGATGACACGGATGTCACCAGAATCTACAAAACCCTTGGCTTCGGAGGCGTCGCCCGTGAAGGCCTGTACAGAACCACCGAGTACTTGCGTGATGGCCTCGCCACCGCCGTCAAAAGCTACGTATTTGACAGTACGGACATCTTCGATACCGGCTTTGTTAGCTGCCAACAGTACTTTCAGGTGATCCCATCCACCCACCGCTGAACCACCGGCGATTGCCACTGATCGTGGATCGGTCTTGATCTGGTCAAGCAGTTCGGGCAAGGTTTTGATGGGGCTGTCCTGAGCGACGGCGATGATGCCATAGTCGGCGCCAACGGAGCCAATCCAGCGAACCTGACTCATATCGTTGCCAGGATACGCACCCTGGGCCAGTCGAGTCGCGGTCGCAGAAGAGGCTGCTACAATCAGATCGTTGTCACTGTTACGCTTGTTGACTACGGCTGCAAACGCAACGCCACCGCCGCCGCCAGACATGTTAGTGACCTGAAGTGTGCCGGGAATGGCTTCCAGATCCTGCATGGTCTTGCCAACTTGACGACAAGTGAAATCCCAACCGCCGCCCGGATCAGCCGGTGCAATGCATTCGGTGTTTTCAGGTTCGTAGGCCTGCAGGCTGGTGCTTGCGAGCAGGGCGAGAGACGCCAGAAGCAGTCTGTTCTTGTTCCGAGTGATAATCATTTATTATTCCTGTGGTGAGTCAGTTCCGCCATTTCAGCAATTCATCTGTGACGGCACGTCGTATGTTTTATACTTTGAACCTGTCATGAGCCTGTCAGTGAGATGAATCCATCGATCAATCGACTGACGAAAAGCCTGTCTTTACAGCCTTGCTGCTGTCCGGAGATCTGATCAAATGCGCCTGTTGCTGGTAGAGGACACGCCAGATGTTGCCGAAGCCATCGCTGTGAGTTTTGCGCGTGCGGGAGACACACTGGATTGTGCCGCTGATCTGAAACAGGCGCGCGCCAGTCTCCACGTGCAGCAATACGATGTCCTGATCCTTGATATCAATCTGCCCGATGGCAGCGGTCGAGATCTGTTGGCCGAACTGCGTCGCGAGCGCAACGCCGTTCCGGTGCTGATGCTCACCGCCAGGCTGGGTATCGAGGAGCGTGTCGCCTCCCTTGATGGTGGTGCCGATGACTACCTGACCAAACCCTTTGATCTGCGCGAGTTGCAGGCGCGGGTTCGAGCCCTGCATCGGCGTTCGCCGGCGGTGCGCGAACCGACCATTGAGTTCGGTTCGCTGGTGATTGATGTTGCCGGCAAGACACTGACGTGCAACGGTGATGCTCTCGTTCTGACTCGACGTGAATTCAGTCTGCTCGAAGCACTACTTGATCGTCGTGGCAGGGTGGCTTCGAAGGAGCATATTCTGAGTCGCATGTTCTCGTTCGATGAGGCAGAAGTGGGAACCAATGCCATTGAGCTTTATGTGTCGCGCTTGCGGCGTAAACTGGCAGGCAGTCAGGTTGCCATTCGTACGTTGCGTGGTCTTGGGTACCAGCTTGTTGATGAAGCCTGAATCCGGCACCTCGCTGACTCGGCGTCTGGCCTTGTCGATTTCAATGTTGCTGATTGCAGGTGGCGCGCTGGTCAGTCTGGCGGCGCTGGCCTACGGACGCCAGGCGGCACAGACAGCCTTTGATCGTTTGCTACTGGGATCCGCCCGTCAGATAGAGGCGAGCACCAGTGTACTGGATGGTCAGGTGATGGCCGATATTCCAGTCTCGGCATTTGAACTGTTGGCACTGGCACCTGAGGACCGGGTCGTCTATCGTATCGTTGGTCATGATGGCAAGACGTTGACCGGTTATGACTCTCTGGTCATTCCAAAAGAGAACATGGCTGAAGTGGCTTACTACGATCTGGAGTTCGGCGGAGAGCCGATTCGGGTCGTTGCCTTGTCACACCGATTTGCCGAACGAGCATTCAGCGGCACCATTCAAGTGCTGGTAGGCCATACCTTGCGGGCACGCAAAGCGCTGGCTCAGGAATTGGTGGGCAGTGCCATACTTGTAGTGGCGCTGGTGGGCGTGAGCATGGCAGGCCTTGCCATTTTTGCAGTTTATTCGGCGTTACGCCCATTGCACCGTATTGAACGCAGTTTCAGCTCTCGCGATCCACGCGATCTGACCCCCCTTGACGTTGCGGTGCCCAGTGAGCTGACCCCGGTGGTGAATGCCATCAATCGGTTCATGTCACGTCTGGGTCGACAGATGGAGACGACAAATAATCTCATTGCAGACTCGGCTCACCAACTGCGTACCCCCGTGGCGGCCCTGCGAGCGCAGACCGAACTAGCCACCGAAGAGTCTGACCCTGCGGCTCTGGCCAAGGCACTGGCCAGGATTCATGCACGCAGTCGCAGCCTGAGTCGGCTCACTGATCAATTGCTGAATCGTGCGCTGGTCATTCATCGTAATGATTCGGCTGTTCGAACCCTGGTTGATGTCCGCACTGTCGCTATTGAAACTGTCGATGAGTTCGATATCGACAGTCAGGGTCGATCCCGGGAGCTCAGACTTCAGCTTCCTGAGCATGCTGTGTGGGTGCGTGGCGATGTGCTATCGCTGCGCGAAGCCTGCAAGAATCTTGTCAATAATGCCTTTGCGCATGGTCAGCCGCCGGTAACGCTGAGCGTCTTTGCGGAGCAGGGCAAGGTCATACTGGCGGTGGAAGATCGGGGCAAAGGCATGGATCCGCAGACGACATCGAGGGCAGGAGAGCGCTTTTTACAGTCAGAAGAGACTGGGCGATCCGGTAGTGGCATTGGTCTGGCCATTGTTCATGAGGTGACCCGGGCACACGAGGGAAGCTTGCGATATTCGGTAGATGAGGTGCAGGGTTTCAAGGTATCCATGGTGCTACCTGGAGAGAATAATGCCAGCAAAGACTGATCGAAGTTCTGTCCGCCGCTGGTGCCTCATCTTGTGTCTGCTGGTACTATCCGCAAGCGCCTGTGCTCTGGAAGATGTACGCGAGTTTGGTGTCGAGAATGCCTCTCGCACACTGTTGGTCAGAGGCACTACTGATATCGAAGCGTTTGCACCCGTGATGCTGGCGTTTCTTGAAACCAGTGTCGACACGCGCATTCGCTACGAGCAATGGGGCTCGAATGCGCTATTCGAGAAAACCGACAATCAATGCCGTCAATCAGAGGCGGGTGCCGATGTGGTGATCAGCTCGGCCATCGACCAGCAAGTCAAGCTGGTCAATGATGGTTGCGCCCAGGCTCATCGTTCTGTCTACACACGACGCCTGCCTGAACATGCCATCTGGCGTGATGAGCTTTTCGGCATAACGCTGGAACCTGCGGTGCTGGTTTATAACCGGGAGCAGTTGTCGGAAGATGAGGTGCCGCTCAGTCGGTTCGATCTTATTGACCGACTGCGTCCCAACGACAGTCGCTTTGCGGGACGCGTGGCCACCTACGATATCGAGAAATCTGGTCTGGGGTATTTATTCGCCTTTGCAGACGCGCAGCAAGCCAGTACTTTTGGAGCCCTGCTCGAAGCTTTCGGCCGCACCGGTGCTGTTGCTACCTGCTGTTCTGCCGAGCTTATCGATGCCGTTGCCGAGGGACGTTTTCTGGTCGCATACAACGTTCTGGGTTCGTATGCACTGGCGCGAGCCGCCACAGATTCTCGTATTGGCATTGTCGCGCCACAGGACTACACCTTGACCTTGTCTCGGGGAGCGATGATTCCCAAGGGGACCAGACAAATCGAGATAGCGCGTGCATTCCTGGATTTTCTGCTATCCGACAACGGGCGGGCAGTGCTCAGCCAGTCGCATTTGATTGCAACTTTCGATGACAGTGATACGGCAGATTTTCCATCGCTAGAAGGTGCCATTCCTGTATTGAGACCCATACCGCTGTCGCCGACGCTACTGGTCGGGCTGGATCAGATGAAGCGTGAGCTTTTCATTCGTCAGTGGCGTGAAAAGATGGTGTTGCTGCCAGACGAAAATGAGTAAGAGTATTTGTCATCCGGGCTGTAAAAGTTACCGATTGCCATGACGTCATGCCAACTAACTCATCCTCTGGCGGTGCTGATTGTAGAATAAGAGAACATCACCAATGGTCGAATGCCACTCTTGAAGCCTTTTGGACGTTTATTCCTCACAATCTTTCTGCCCGTTTTTCTGTTCTTCAATACGGGGTTCGCTGTGGCTGCATCCAAAGTCGAGATCCTGCACTGGGGTGATGACTGGTCCATTGAAGTGGACGGTCAGCCCTTCGAGCTAAAAGGCGCGGGTATGGGGTACTCCGATGAAGCCGGTATTGCCATTCTGGCTAAAGCCGGTGGCAACGCTTTTCGTACCTGGGGCACCGAGCATCTGGATGTGCAACTGGCGGCAGCCGAACGTCATGGACTCAAGGTGTTGGTAGGTCTCGACATGCAAAAGCAGCTACAAGGTTTTGATTACAACGACAGCGCTGCCGTGGCTGCCCAGCTGGCCATGCTGAAAGCCAGTATTGATCGCTACAAGTCGCATCCGAGCTTGTTGGGCTGGATCATTGCCAACGAGCCGAACCTCATGATTGGTGCCGATGGTGGTGCGGTGCAGCCAAACCCGAAGGTCTACGCGGCGATGGGGGATGTTCTGGATTACATTCATGAGCACGACCCTGATCATCCGGCAACCGTGGCATTCGCCTTCACCGGGACACTGGCAGACGACGTCAATCTGGCTTTAAAATCCATGCCGACACTCGATTTTCTGTCATTTCAAGCTTACGGTGCTCTACCGGCCATTGCGCCCTTGGTTGAAGAACTCGCTGTCGAACTGCCGTATATGGTCACTGAGTTCGGACCGTTGGGACACTGGGAAATGCCAGCGACGCAATGGGGGCGTGAAATTGAAGAGGCTAGTGGCGCCAAGGCTGCTGGTCTGGTTGATCGGATGTATCAGGCCGGACTGAACAATCCAGAAGGACAGCTACTGGGCGGCTTTGCCTTTCTTTGGGGGCACAAGCAGGAACGCACACCAACCTGGTATGGCCTGTTTACCGAAGATGGCGGTCGCACCGCTGCGGTGGATGAGCTTACCCGTCTGTGGACAGGTCAATATTCTGAGCAACGGGCCCCTTCGGCATGGGGCCTGAGGCTGAATGAACTGCAGGCGACAGAAAATATTGTGCTGGCGCCCGGTGAGTCGGTACATGCCAGGCTGCAGGCGAGTGATCCTGAAGGCGACTCCCTGAGTATTCGCTGGCAACTCATGCATGAGGTGCAGGCGCGCAGTCATGGTGGTCATTTTGAGGCGGAACCTGATGCGGTGAGGCTTGATGCTGGAAAAACCACCAGCGTCGGTGATGTCCATGAAATGATGCTGCGGGCACCGCTGCAGCCGGGAGAGTATCGGCTCTACGCCTGGGCGCAAGATGGCTCTGGGGGAGTGGCCACGGCAAACTTTCCATTTCTGGTGGCCGCTCCCTGAGGGAGTAATCAGTGACGCTCAGACAAGAGACCTGTCACTTGGTCTCCTGTTTTCAAGCTTCGTCCCAGACGACCCTGAAGCTCTGATGTGTTGTGGTGCTATCCGGAGTTGAACCTGTTCGAGCCGCTATCCGGTAACGATAACAATAACTCTTGTGGCACAAGAAGGACCCACCCTTGGCCAGTTTGTAGTCTTTCATCGAGCGTATGCGTGAGCGGGCCTTCGGGTTGCGGGATTTGTTGCTGTAGTTATCCGCTGTCCACTCCCAGACATTACCGCACAGGTTGTACAGTTCATAACCGTTGGGTTCGAAAGAGCGAGCTGGTGCGGTGCTCAGGTAGCCATCGGCTCCGGAGTTGGTATCGGGAAAAGTCCCCTGCCAGATATTACAAGGCAGGGTGTCGGTGTCGTCCGGCTCTGTATCTCCCCAGGGAAATTTGACATCGCCCAGCCCGCCGCGGGCCGCATGTTCCCACTCCGCTTCGCTGGGCAGTCGACCGCCGGCCCACCGGGCATAGATCGTCGCATCATTCCACGACACATGTACCACCGGATGATCAGGATGCCAGCCCCTAGCCTGGGTTCCCGGGCCATTCACATCTCGCCAGTTAGCTCCGTTGACCCGCCGCCACCATTCGATGCCCGGTATTCCTTGCGTACGCTCAATGTCTTCGGGTACCTGTTGCCAGAACACATACGACCAGCCAAAACGTTCTGCTTCAGTGACATACCGGGTCTGTTCGATGAATTGAAGAAACTGGGTATTGCTTATCGCGGTCTGGCTGATACGGAACGGTTTCATACGAACGCGACGCAGTGGCGTTTCGCCATCATCGCGAACCCCCGGATCTGAGGTGCCTACCAAGGCGCTACCACCGGGAATCGATCGGGCTGCTGGTCTGAGTGATACTTCACAGCGCAGCGTGCTGAATGCGGCCGAAACGCCAGGGCTTGTCGCTTGCTCGCCGCGCACAGGCGCGCAGCAGGCATGTTCGGAACCGGTGTCGAACTGGCTGACAGCCGGAGCGGGCCTGGTCGGGGAGCAGCAACTGTCGCTGTGCGTGGCAACTGCCTGCAAGCGACGATCACTGGAGGCGTTGTTGCACTTCGCAGGGATCATTCGTATTCCCATTTGTGCAACCATGGATCGTCGGTCAACGACTGGTAATGCCGGATTCTTGCGCAGAAATGCTCGACCAGCTCGGCTCTGTCGGGCAAGGCTGCCAGGTTGACAAGTTCGTCCGGATCCTCTTCCAGGTCGTATAGTTCAAATTTCGGTCGGTTCAGATAATGTTCCATTTCCCGATGACCGATCGTTGTACCTGCACGGCGAGCACTTTGCCAGGATGCGGAAGACCACAAGTCGGCTGCCGTAGGAAAGGTAATCTGCCAGGCGATGTTGTAGATGAATTTATATTGCTGTGTCCTGATCACGCGCATCGGGTAGTAGTTGGTGATCTGGTGAAACGAGTGCGCTGCAAACAGCTCCTCGCGCCAGTGATAAGCGTCAGAATCATTCAGGGTCGGAATGATGCTGCTGCCCAGCATGCGCGGATCCTCTGGAAGTGTTGCTCCGGCGAAGTCCAGAATGGTCGGAACGATATCGGCCCAGTTCACCAGTGCCTTGTTTCTGGTTCCGGCGGCGGCCGTGTGCAATGGGCTGTAGAGAATGAAAGGCAGTCGCATGCCTGGCTCGTAAAGAGTGGTCTTGGCGACCGGAAAAGCACCACCGTTATCGGAGATATAGAGTATGACGGTGTTGTCCATCTGCCCGCATGCTTCCAGATGATGAATCAGACGTCCCACACCTCGGTCCAGGCGATGGATGGATTGGTAGTACTCGGCAATCTCTGCTCGTGTGCCGGCGGTGTCTTCCAGGTACTCGGGAACCACGATGGTGTCAGGGTCGAAAAATACTTCCTCGTCGTCGGGAAAGTTTTCTGGCGGATTGCCAAAGTCATCCGGTTTTAGAGGATGGTCCAGTCGTAGCTTTTCGCGATGCGGATTGTAGGAGGCGTAATAAAGGAAGAAGGGCTCTTCGGTATCGGCGCTTACAAATGGCTGGCAGCGATCAGCCTTCCAGATATCGTCCCGTAAACGTCTGAACTCCTCGTCATCGTCATGTGTATGCTCGGACGCATCGTCATAGGAGGCAACGCTTTTGGTTGACTCGTTCGGATCCCAGTCGAATGGAAACTGTTCCACGGGACGATAGTGTTGCTTGCCGATTCTGCCGGTTCGATAGCCGGCCTGCTTGAGATAGACAGGCAGGGTAGTAATGCCTGCAGCCAGTGAGAAGTTGTGGGGGGAGTGAGTATGGCCGAACGTACGGTTCGTATGATTGTGCAGTCCGGTCAGGATGACAGATCGTGAGGAGGCGCAGGAGGCCGTGGTACAAAAGGCGGTGTCGAATACGACCCCCTTGTTTGCCAGTGCGTCCAGGTTCGGTGTTTGCACCACGGCGTTGCCATAACAGCCCAGTGCCTCTCGGCCATGGTCGTCACTGACAATCAGGATGATATTGGGGCGTTTTCGATCAGGTTTTTGCATGGAAGTCATGTCACGTGTTTGTACATCTGGAAAATGATCTGATGGAGTCGCGTTAGCGAGTAGTCTGCGAGCAGGCTAGCGTTTCCTTTTTCGTAGCGAGGAGACAAGAGGCAATAGTAATGCGATGGCCGTTAGCCCAATGAAGAAGGTAAAGATAGGCTTTTGGAAAAAAAGCCAGACATTGCCGTCACTGAGCAACAAGCCTCTGCGCAAGCTCTCCTCGAAGGGTTTTCCCAACACAAAGCCAATGACAACAGGGGCGAGCTGATAGCCGCCATAACGCATCAGCAAACCGATGCCGCCAGCAATGATGGCGATAAAGATATCCATGACGCTGGATCGTACCGTGTAGGCACCCACCAGTGACAGCATTACCACCATGGGCATCAGAATCGAGGCCGGTATTCTCAGGACGCGGGTGAATAACTGTGCGCTGAGTGCTCCCACCAGCAGAATAAGCAGATTGGCGAACAGCAGTGCCATGAACATCATGTTGACCAGTACGGGCTCGTCGACATACAGCCGAACGCCAGGGGTAACACCATGTATTATCAGCGCACCTATCAGGACGGCTGTGCCGCCGTCACCCGGAATACCCAAAGCCAGAGTCGGTACCAGCGCACCTCCTGTGACAGCGTTGTTGGAGGCCTCGGATGCAATAAGGCCATCCGGTTCTCCCTTGCCAAAGTTCTCCCGGTTGGGTGATGAGCGCTTGCCATCGGCGTAGCTGACAAAGGCCGCTGTGACGGCACCGACGCCGGGCAATATGCCGATGAACGAGCCTATGGCGCTGGCTCGAATCAGTGGCATCTTTCTGCTTTTCCATTCCTGCCAGCTCGGAAAACTGAAACCGATCTTGCTGGGCACCAGTGACGCTGTCTTGTCTCCGGTACAGGTCTGATGCAGCACTTCGGAAAGCGCGAAAACGCCGATCAGAATAGGTACGACATGGAATCCGGCTGTCAGCTCGAAGTAATCAAAGTCGAAACGCGAGCTTCCGGTGAAGGCATCCTGGCCGACGGTTGAAAGAAACAAGCCGAGCAAGGCGGCAATAAGGCCCTTGACCGTGTTGCCTTGCGAGACCCATGCAATCGTTGTCATCGAGAAGATGATGAGAGCCAGTATTTCGATCGATCCGAACTTGATGGCAACCTGGGACAGGGGCGGGGCGGCAACCATCAGGATAATCACCGAGAAGATACCGCCGAAAACAGATGCCCCCGTGGCCCAGCCCAGAGCTCTGTCTGCCTTGCCCTGTTGTGCCATGGGGTAGCCATCAAGAACCGTTGCGGCCGATTGCGGAGTGCCGGGTACATTGATGAGTATGGCGCTGATAGAGCCGCCGTAAACCGATGATACATACACAGATAGCAACAGGACGATAGCCGGGCCACTGTCGAGGGCGAAAGTCAGTGGCAGCATCATCGCCAGAGCCACGACGGTACCAAGACCAGGCATGGCGCCGACAAAGGTACCGATGACGACACCACTGACTAGTGCCGTTATTCCCTGTACGTTGAATATGAGTGCCAGTGCTAGATAGAGATCTTGCATGTCTGGGTGTCAACCTTGTAAAAGTATGCCTGCAGGCAGGCTGAGTTCAGCCAGCTGCACGATGATGTACCAGGTGGCTAAGGGGGCCAGCAGGCCGACAATCAGTAGTGCCAGCTTGTTGCGACAGCCCATGGTCCACCCGGTAGTGAGTATGCCAAGGGCCATGGTTGCGTAAAATCCGAGCGTATCCTGAATACTGGCCATCACCAGCAAGATGAAAAATACCGTCATGACCCGAATGATGGCCCTCTTGCGCTCCTGCTTGTCGACAGCTTGGGCACCATCGGCTCGCGTGCCAGCTGGCATTCTCAAGGCACGCACAAGCAACAAGGTTGCCAGCGTGAACAGCAGTATCAACAGAATTCGAGGTACGAAGACGGTGGATATCTCGTCGGGGTCCGAAAAGGCTGTGTAGCGATCGCTGAAAGTGTGTAACAGCAATAAGCCTGAGATCAGCAGAAAAGTAATCGCCGAACAGATGTTGTTGCGGCGACTCACTGCATATCCGGTATGTTCAGTCATGTGCTGATAATTTTCCGGAGTAGTTACTTGCCAAGACCCAGGCTATTCAGAAGCTCACCATTGGTCTGGTATTGTTTCTGAAAGAAAGCCGCAAAATCAGGTTTGTTCAGGTACTTGATGTTCCAGCCAACCTTCGCGATACCGTCGACGAACTCGGGTGAGCTCGCTGTGGCCTCACAGGCTTCGGCCAGAGAATCGACAACCTCGGCAGGCGTGTCCTTGGGGGCAAACAAGCCAAACCAGGTGCCCAGATCCAGCTCAGAGCCGTTTACTTCTTTGATGGAGCGTGTATCGGGCAGCTCGGCTACTCTCTCCGGGGCCAGTATCATCAGTGGAGTCAAGCCCAGTTGCTTGCCCGAGCCGAACGTTTCGACAGTGAAGTCGACTTCCTTGCCCAGTACCGCCTTGCTGGCGCTGGCTCCGCCTTCAAAGGGAATGAAGGAGAATTCGACACCGAACTCCTTGGCCAGTGCCGCCTGGGCCATGTGGGGCACGGATCCCTTGGGCGGACCAGCTACCGTTATTTTGCCCGCTCGGGCAGCATCCATCAGTGCTTCGATGCTCTGGTATTGGCTCTCGGGATGTACCAGTACTGCCAGCGGGCTCTTGACCAGAAGGCAGACCTCCTCCCAGCTATCATCGCCATAGGGCAGGTTCTTGCGATGAGGTTGCGTGGTGGCAGTGCCGATGGGCAGTACCCCAATGGTGTATCCATCAGGTTTGGATCTGGCCAGCTGGGAGGTGCCAATGGTGCCGCCGGCGCCACTGATGTTCTTGACGACAAAGTTGGCATCGTAGTGTTTTTCGAAACCGGCAGCCATGAGTCGTCCGGTTGCATCTACACCACCGCCCGGATCGAAGGGAATGATGACGTCGACGCGCTTGGATGGATAATCATCCTGGGCATGGACGGTGACAGCGGTGAGGCACAATGCAGTGGCTACGCTCAAGGCAAGTAACTTCATGGATACGTTCTCCGGTAGGGAAAATGGGCCAAAGTGTGGGTGGGGGTGAACATTAGCCGGGAAGGGCCAGGCCCAGTCGGGTGTACGCCTCTGGCGGCGCTTCGTTGATGACCATCTGGCGAATCAACTCTGTTTCGAATCTGGCTTCGAGTTCAGGATCGTCCAGAGGATGAAGTTGTGAAGGATCTTCCTGCAGGTCGTAGAGTTGATTGAACATGTCCGAGGGCGGACCTCCCTGACCGGGCGGGCGTTTTGCATCCTTGCGAGCTGGAAGCTTCATTAACGGATAGCCCTTGGTAAATCTGAAATCCCTCACCAGTTCTGCACCGTCGAACTCATTGGCTTGGAAGTAGCTTTTAGTGTGAAGTGGCAGGAGAGTGTATTCGTACAGTTCCTGATCGAAGAAATCCGTCGGGTAGCGGAAGTAGGAATACTTGCCATCCGTGATGTTCGTTGCGGCACCGAATAAACCAAAGAGCACGCTATCATGATGTTTGGCATCCTCCTCCAGAAGTGGCAGGACTGATCTGGCTGTCACAGAGTCCGGCAATTGTGTAACCCCATGCATCTCCAGTAGTGTCGGCATCAGGTCCTGGGTTTGAGTCAGACCCTTTCTTCGCTGGCCGCCTTTTGAAGCATGATCCGGGTGATAGATCATCAAAGGGATATGGCTGATTTCCTGGTAGAAGGGCTGTCTGTTTTTTGCCCACCAGTCGTGCTCTCCCAGCATGATGCCGTGGTCGGTGGTCATTACGATCGCGGTATCTTTCCACAGATCGTGTTCGTCGAAGTAGTCAAGCAACCTGCCGAAGTACTCGTCTACCATGGTCAGCAGGGCAGCATAGTTGGCGCGGATTTCACGAACTTCTTCCGGGGATTCGGTGACTTCTCTATAGCGTGGCCAGTCCAGAATAGGCCCTTCGTAGTCGCTGGCGTACATGTCCTTGAAACGTTGTGGTACCTGAAACGGTTCGTGCGGATCGAAGCACTCCAGCTGAAACAACCAGTCATCGGTATCCTTGTTGGTATCAAGAAAGTCGAACATGCGGGAGAAGCAGCGTGCCAGTGGATAGTCTTCTTCTGATTTGATGTTTTCTCGGTTGAGCATGTTCTGCAGGCGACCACTGAAGGCGCGTACATCCTCGTATTGGTTGGCATGGTAGCGCTGCTTGTAATCCTGCAATGGCGGATTGACGACCGCATTGTAGGTGTCCCATTCCTGACCGCGCAGAAATTCCCAAGTGGTATAACGACTGTGGAAGGTGGAACCACCATCTTCGAAATAGTGATAATGGTCAGTCAGTAGATGCGTATAGACTCCATGGGCTCTGAGGATTTCCGAATAGGACTCATCGTAAGGTTCCAGAGGTCCCCAGCTTCGATGCAGAAAATTGACACGCCCCGTATGTATATCGCGACGGGCAGGCATGCACGGCATGCTGCCGACATAATGGTTGTCGAAGCTGATGGCCTTTTTGGAGAATCGTTTCATGTTCGGGGTGATGACGTCACCTCCGTAGCATTCAAGGGCGTGACGGTTCAGTGAATCGAACAGAATGAACAGTGTTCGCATCGGGCCTCCCGGTTGTTGCTGCCAAGGAAAAGGCAAGGGTTTTAAAAACTGTATAAAATATACCACCAAGTAGAGATAAAGTGATATGAAAATTCATCACTTGAGTCTTATTTTTTTGTAAATCGTTAATTAAACAGCAAAAACAATAAGATAAAGTTCTATATTGCACGCATTTATTTGTATAAAATATACATTAAAATGTAAAATCAGATTCTTTATTATTGAAAAACGCGAAAACAATGATGTCAATGAGCTAAAAAATGGGAGCCATGACAATCAATCGAGACAAGTCGAGGCCGGTAGGTCAGGCTGTCGACCACAATCCGTTGATGGCAGGAAAAGGACGTGCAATCAGACAAGTCAGGCCCAGTGAATGTAAGGCAGCTAGCAGCGCTGGTTCATTCCCGTTATGAGAAGCTGAGTGAGGCAGAGAGGCGTATTGCCGATGTTGTGTCGGATCCAACACATGACATAACAGGTATGGGTGTGGTTGAGTTGGCTTGTCTTGTGGCAGTCAGCCAGCCAACGGTCAACCGTTTCTGTCGCAAGCTCGGTTTCAACGGATTTTCAGATTTCAAACTGGCCTATGCGCAGGATGCCGTCGTGCATTCCCAGGCCATGCATCAGGACATCTCTGCCGGCGACTCGACGCCGGAGGTCATTCAGAAGATCGCCCAGTCTGCGATGGCAGCTTTGTCCGTGCTTAGCGCAAATCTTGATCCGGCCCAGATTGATGCTGCTGCTCGATTGTTGGTGAAAAGCCGTCGTATCGAGTGCTATGCGCCAGGAGGTGCACGGGTGGTGGCTGTGGAGGCTCAGAACAAGTTCTATCGCCTGGGTATACCCTGTGTGCAATCGGATGATGCATTTACTCAGCTCATTTCAGCTGGCATGCTTCAGGAAAATGATGCCTTGTTTCTGATCTCGTTCAACGGACGGGCCAGGCAATTGGTGGAAGTAGCAAACATTGCCCGTGAAGCTGGTGTCTCCATTGTCGCATTGACGGCCTCAGGGTCGCCACTGTCCGAGTTGGCAACCGTCACTATTGCAGTCAGCGTGACCGAGGATTTTGTCTCATACGCACCCATGTCGACTTGTGTCGCATTCATGACGGCTGTGGATATTCTGGCTATGTGTACATCGATGCTGCAACCTGCCGAGGTTCAGGAGCGACATGCACGGGGCAAGCTGGCGGCGCAGCAATTGGCTTTGCCCGGCGCAGGGCAGGGTGAGTGATTTTTCCCACGTTCATCAGCTCCTCGATCCAGGCCAGGTGCGGTATGGTGTGCCGGATTCATAGCCTGGTTTTTTTCGTTCGTTTGCGATATTGATTGTCGAATAATCTAGAATTAAAAGACAGGGCAAAGGGGTGGACAAATGGATGACGAACGGTATGTGCTGAAGGCCTTGGAAATAGCAGAATTCGAGGGCACGGCGAAAACACATTTCCTGAACCCTGAGGCGCAGAGAAGCAACAAATCACTGGGTGATCTGACCGGTCTGAGTGGTATCGGCTTCCATCTGATTGAAGTGCAACCCGGTCAACAGTCCACCGAATATCATGTGCATCATCACGAAGATGAATGCACCTATATCTTGTCTGGCAGTGCACTGGTGACGGTGGGTGAGGAAACTCATGAAGTCGGGGCTGGAGACTTCATCGGTTATCGAGCGGGTGGCCTGGCCCACACCATGCTGGCCACAGGCGATGAACCACTAGTCTGTATCGTGGTGGGGTCTCGCCTGAAGCACGATGTTGGCGATTACCCTCGATTGGGAAAGCGAATCTATCGTCAAGCAGGCTTACCGTGGAATCTGGTCGATCACGATGCCATCGTGACACCCGATGCAGGAGCCAAGTAGAGCGGCTCCCGCCCAGAGTTTCGTATGGTTTCAGGCCTGAATATTCATCGAACGATCATGACTGACAGATCGGTATGGGTAGCAAGATTTGAAGCATGCGATCTGAACAGGTAATCGCGAAAGCCGGGTACATGAGAGGCCATCACCACAAGATCAGCGCCGATTTCATGTACGGCTTCGTTGAGTTTTTTCTCCAGATCGATAGCAATGTCATGGCTTACCGACGAATGTGTTTCGAAAGTGACACCCGTTCTGGCCGATTGAGTTTTTGCGTATTCAACGAGCTTATCTGCAAATTCTTTGGGGTTGTGCGCTGACGAACCAGGCATGTTGCTCGTGACGCCGACGAGTGTCAGAGAAGCGCCATAGAGCTTGGCAAGATCGGCGGCAGTATCGATGGCTCTGATCTGTTTATCCGCATGTGCCAGGTCGAAAGGTACTGCAATAGTCTTGAACATATCTTGTTGCCTGCCTTGGAATTCTCTACCACTATGAGCACGAGTGATAAGTGGGTCAAGCTGGCGCGTTAGATTCAGAAGGCTTAATGACATAGATCAACTCGCACAGAGAAAGAGTGGTGGTTTGACTCTACAACTCTACGACTCTACCGCTCTGGCATCCCGTAATAGCTCATCCACATCCAGTGCCGCTTCCAGTCCATCAGCCAGATTATCCAGCTCTCGTTCGACGGTTGACTCATAGTTCAGTGAACCTGCAGAGCCTGCCTTCAGATTATTCAACCACCAGGCCCGGAAGTCATCATTGCCGAAAACACCGTGCAGGTAGGTGCCTTCAATTTGCCCATCCGGGCTGGTTGCACCATCGGGCTTGCCATTCAGGATCGTCATGGGGGAGCGGGTTGCTTCACCTTCGGTGGCACCCACATGAATCTCGTAGCCAGATAGTACGGATTGACTGCGAGGGCAGTGCCCATTGACCTGGCGGGTCTGCTTTTGTGGGTACATGGTTGTGACGATATCCAGCAAGCCTAGTGCTGGCGCGGAACCCGGCGCACCGTCCACACCATCAGGATCGTGAATGTATTTGCCCAACAACTGATAGCCACCACAAACACCGGTGACTTTGCCACCCGTTCGGGCGAAGGCAATGATGTCGTGATCCCAACCTTGTGCCTGCAAAAAAGCCAGATCTCCCATCGCAGACTTGGTGCCCGGGATGATGATGGCGTCGATATCTCGCGGAATGGGCTTGCCGGGTGGGACAAAGCCCAGTTCTACATTGGGCTCCAGACGTAAGGGGTCCATGTCGTCGAAATTGGCGATGCGTGAGAGCATGGGCACGGCGATGCGGATCATGGCATCGGATCCGGATCTTTGGCTGCGCTGCGTGCCTTGTTCCAGAATGACCGCATCTTCCTGCGGCAGTTTCAGTGCGGGAGGCAACCACGGAATCACGCCGCGGCATGGCCATTGTGTCAGCTCCTCGATAACCTTGACTCCGTCCACGAACAGGGCGGGATCACCTCGAAAGCGATTGATGATGAAGCTGCATATCCGGTCGGCATCGCTGCTGCTGATAACCGCCTTGGTGCCGACTATGGAGGCAATTACACCACCTCGATCAATATCACCAATCAGACAGACGGGCACCTGCATACGCTGTGCAAAACCCATATTGGCTATGTCGCGTTCGCGCAAATTGACTTCCGCAGCACTGCCAGCGCCTTCCACCAGAATCAGATCGTATTGCTGCGTCAATCGGGTGAAACTATCAGTCACAGCCTGCATCAGGTGCTGTCGCCGATCGTTCATGTAATGGCTGGCCGAGCAGGTGTCCAGGACCTTTCCATGGACAACAACCTGAGCGGTGCTGTCGCTTTGCGGCTTCAGCAGGACGGGGTTGAAATCCACCTCGGGCTGGAGGCCGCAAGCTCTGGCCTGCAGAGCCTGCGCACGGCCAATTTCACCACCGTCACTACAGGCTGCAGCATTATTTGACATGTTCTGAGGCTTGAACGGCGCAACCCGAATACCGCGTCGCCTGGCCAATCTGCATAGCCCGGCAACGACGGTGGACTTACCGACATCGGAGCCGGTGCCCTGAAACATCAATGCACGAGCGCTCACGACGAATTACGAGGTCTGAATGTCGATGATCGCACCGCGATGTTGTACGACCTGACTGGCGCAGTCATGTCCGGCACGTGCAGCCTCCATCGGACTGGCACCTGCAAGTAATTGCGCAAGGTAACCGCCGTTGAAACTGTCGCCGGCTGCGGTGCTGTCGACAACGTTGCTCACTTGTGTAAACGAGGGAGTGTTGTCTGGATCACCCAGGTCCAGAGGACCCTTGGCACCACGCTTCAATGCACCTTTGTGCAGTCCATATTGCTGCAGTCGGGCCAGAGCAGCCTCTTCGGAGGCGTCATTGAAAAGCTCCATTTCATCATCGACTGAGGGCAGGGCGATGTCACACTGACGCCAGGCATCTGCAATGTATTTTTGTGCTTCTGCCTGTGATGCCCAGAGTCTTGGGCGATAGTTGGAATCGAATGCCACCTGCTTGCCCGGCATGGCGCGGAAACGCTCCAGGTGCGACAGAAAACGCATCCTGGCCGGCACCGGCAATATGGCTAGTGTGATGGCGGAATAGTACAACACGTCAAATTCAGCCAGAACGTCGAATGAAGGGCCCACAGATTCGTCGAACATCAGCCGCGCTGCAGCCTGGTCACGCCAGTAGGTAAAACTGCGTTCACCATGAGCATCGGTATTGATGGCATAGAGTCCCGGTACACGCCCGGATGTGCGAGGAATGTGATTGACATCCAGGTTTTCACTGGCGATGCGTTCGGCAATCTGTTCTGAAAAACTATCGGTACCCAGAACCGTCAGATAGGCCACATCGTGACTGCTGACGGTGCGTTTCAGGTAGACCGCCGTATTGAAGGTGTCGCCGGCGACGCCCAGGCGGGCATCCTGGCTGCCACCTTGCAGTGACAGTTCGATCATGACTTCCCCGATGCAGGCTATTTTCATGATCGTGCACTCGGGTAGCGTTGCTGGGTCGTCTTTTTCAGAGAAATTGAAGAATGTTCCTGATATGCAAGGAACGGATTGCTGGAGTTTGCACAGTCAATATTTGCCATGGTCTGCCGTTGCTGAGAGCGAGTGGAGAGGGGCGGGTTTGCATCTGATCGTGCCCCTGCATGATAGGAACGTCACTCATTATAAAGCGAGTCAGCTCTGTGTATGGCAGTTGTTTGTTCTTGTCTACTTGAGTCCTACATGAAAAAAGAACCGATTCGCCCGGAATTGGAATATTTCAGGGCAAATCGGCCAGATTAATTCAAGTCGTATCGACTTATTCGCCTGTCCAGATTTTCAGATAGGCGGCTTTGTAACCATTGTCCGGATCAAAGCGATTTTCTGGTCCGCCATCAAACTCGATGTTCTCGGTGGTGACCACATGCAGCGGTGATACATAGCCCGACCAAGGCTCGCCGGCCAGTGCCCGGTTCATCTCGTCGACCAGCTGCCAGCCCTGCAGGGTCAAGGGTTCAGCGACCGTGACCTGCTGGTACTGTTTGCTGCGAATGCGCTGATAGGAGGACTCAGATCCGTCTCCGGCAGAAACATTGACCGGTGCGCCGTCACCCTTGAGGCCTGCCGCCGCTAGAGAAGGGCCCATGAAATCGAAATACAGATCGTTGATGGCCAGTGAGTGTGTCCACTTTGCGCCATATCGTTGCAACAAGGAGGTGGTCAGCTGAGGCATGCGCTGTGAAGTCTCTGCAATGGGCGTATCGACATATTCCAGAACGGTACCGCCCAGCTCTTCGATCACAGCCTTCATCTTGTCGGCCTTGTCGATAGCAATCTGATAGGTGGAATCGGTGAAAATGATGACGCCCGGTTTGCCATCTGCGTCGGCGAAGGCCCATTTGGCCGCAGCTTCAGATACTTGCATAGGATCAGTGGTGACGTTGGCGAAGATGCCGACATCATCCATGGGGCCGATAGCGGCACCTGCGTGCCATGAAACCAGGGGGATGCCCGCTTCGGCTGCGGCCTGCATGCCTTGCGCTTGTTCCTTGGAGTCAAAGCCATTGAGGATGATGCCGTCAGGCTTCAGTGCCAGAGCTTGTCCCATGGCCGAGGTGCGACCGGATATGGTACCTGCGCCATCCAGTACACGAACGGTCCAGCCAATATGCTCGGCCGCCTCCTCCATGCCTGTGGTTGCTCCCAGAATGCCACCATTTTTCAAATCACCTGCCAGAACCACGATGGTCTTGTCCGGCAGTGCTGCGGGGCCGCTGGTTGGGCCATCCCAGGTATCGACCTTGACCGCGTACTTGTTGACGAATTCCATGGCCTCACTCATCGAGTCGGCCTGTACGGAGCCAGACAGAGCGGTGCATATCAGTGCGCTACTCAGGGCGGTGGTTTTCAGTAGGGAATACTTCATGGTTTTTGTTCTCCTTCCGTTTTTGTGTGGTGGGTCGTGCGTGGTGAATTTAGTTGGTGGTGGGGTTTTGTGTCACGTCGTCAGCCTCTGTCGGGCTTGTATTACGAGGTGTTTTGACAATGCCGCCGCGCTTGCGTTGTGCATAGCCTGCGATGCCAATGGCAACCAGCAAGGTGACGCCATTGAACATGGGCTCGACCCAGAAAGACCCACCAAACTGCTGGATGCCGGATATACCGACAGCTAGAATGATGACGCCGATCAAGGTGCCCCAGACGTTGACACGTCCTGGTTTGATGGTCGTGGAACCGAGAAAGGCGCCTACCAAAGCCGGTAGCAAATACTCAAGACCGACGCTGGCTTGCCCGATGCGAAGTTTGCTGGCCAGTAGAATGCCTGCCAGAGCCGTCAGAGTGCCGGAGGCGATGAAAGCACCCATGACGTAGCGAGGCACTGGAATACCATTCAATGAGGCGGCGGTGGGGTTGGCGCCGATGGCGTACATATAACGACCAATAGGCAGGTATTCGAGTACCAGCCAGAGCACGATGGCAATAACCAGCACGTAATAGCCGGTGATTGGCAGACCCATGAAAAACGTTGAATTCAGTGCATAGAAACCATCGGGTAGCATTGCCACCATCTGACGTCCGCCGGTGTGCCACAAAGCCAGTGCGTACAGAACCGTGCCCGTGCCCAGAGTTGCAATAAAGCTGTCAATACGCGCAACTTCTACCAGCAGCCCGTTGAGCAATCCAGAGAATGCACCCAGAGCCAGCACGATCACACAGGCTACCGGCCATGGCAGTCCCAGTGTTTGCAGGCTGATGGCAAGAATATGCCACAACACGATGCCGTAACCGACGGTCAGATCGATCTTGCCCGTCACCATGGGGATGGTGGCGGCCAGGGACAGAATGGCGATGATGGCTTTGTCCGATACGATGGAACGCAGGTTCAGTAGTGTCGGAAAGGTGTCTGGCAGCAGCACGGTAAACAGCAGAATCAGCAATACGGTCAATATCACCAATCCGTACACCGGAGCCAGGCGTGCCAGTCGAGCGAACAACGACATACCCTTCAATTCATCGCGAGTGGGTTCTAGTGCGCTTGCCTTTATGGAGTTCATGCTTGTGCCTGATAGTTGCTGGCCGAAGCAAACTGCACGAGTGCTTCAGTGGTCAATTGGATGCCTTGCAGTTCCTTTATACAAAGGCCGCGATTGAAGACGATGGCGCGATTGCAGATGGTGGCCACCTCTTCGAAGTCGGTTGAGATGACGATAACGGGTACTCCACTGACCACCATTTCGTTCAACAAGGTGTAGATCTCGGCCTTGGCACCCACATCGACGCCTGCCGTCGGGTCCTCCGCAATGAGAACGCGGTTGTTCGTTGTTAACCAGCGTCCGACAATGACTTTCTGTTGATTGCCGCCCGAAAGTGCATCGATCGGCAATTCCGGATCGTTAGGTCGTAAACCGACATCGACCCCGGCTTCCAGAGCATGTTTGTGTTCACGGCGGCGGGACATGAACGAAAACAGACCGCGACCCAGAGCACCAGGATTCAGGTACAGGTTCTCGCGAATACTCATGGCTGTTGCAACCGATTCAACCACACGGTCCCGCGGGATCAGACCGATGCCTTGTCGCATGGCCTCTTGCGGGGAGGTGGGTTTGAAAGTCTGGTTGTCGAGTATGATTTCACCCTCAAACTCGACGGTGCCGAACAGGCAGCGACCGATATCTTCCTGACCGGCACCACGCAAACCAACAAGCCCCAGAACCTCGCCGTTGTTGACATCCAGTGAGATGGGCCCGGTATTCTCGGTACACAGATTGCGGATTGAGAGCAGAGGGGTTCGATCAGTCGGTGCGAGTTTGTCAAAGGTTTTAGGTTTGCTGCCAACGATCAGGTCAACCAGTTCTTCCGGGGAAGTATGAGCAACCGCCCGTACACCGACGGTTTCTCCATCACGCAATACAACGACCCGGTCAGACAGCTGAAACACTTCATCCAGGCGATGTGAGACGTAAATCATGCCGACGCCGTCATCACGAAGTCGTCGCAATACCTCAAAAAGGGTCTCGACATCGGCAGCCGGCAGGCTGGCCGTCGGTTCATCGAGCACCAGAAAGTCGCAGTCCACCGCCAGTGCACGTGCGATGGCAACCAGTGATTTTTCGGCTCTTGTCAGCCGGCTGACGCGCATGCTGGGGGCGAAATTACAGCCGACTCGCATGAGCGCTTCTCTGGTTTTTTGCTCACAGGCTTTCCAGTCGATCAGACCAGCCCTGCGTTGATAGCCTTGTGCCATTGCCATGTTCTCGGCAATGCTCATCCATTCGATCAAACCAAGATCCTGATGGATGAAGGCGACGGCCTGGCGCACCTGAGTACTGCCAGGGGTGTGCCGGTAGGGGATTCTGTCGATGGCCACGGTACCACTATCTGGTGTGTGGATACCGCCGAGAATTTTGATGAGCGTGGACTTGCCCGCACCGTTTTCCCCCAGCAAAGCGACTATCTCACCGCGGTCCACGTTCATCGTGACCTCGTTCAGAGCTTGCGTACCGCCAAAGCTCTTGGTGATCTTGTGGAAAAACAGCCCGTTTGGCAAAACCGGGGCCTGAGGATTTACATCCATGTCGCCGCTGCCTGTGTGAGTATTGAGAGAATTATTTTCAACGCACGAAATTCCAGTTGCGTTATCGGTAACGTTACGCGCAGAATAAGACTTCAAGGTAAACCGTGTCAATGACAGAAAGCGGCTCTGGATCGAAAAAAAAAGTAGTATCACTGACTGAAATTGCGCAGGAGGCCAACGTGTCCCGCATGACGGCTTCGCGTGTCTTGCGTGGTGCCGATGGGTACTCTGAAGCCACCAAAGACAAAGTGCTCGCTGTTGCCAAGCGTCTGGGTTATGTACCCAATCGCATCGCTGCGGCCCTGGGCTCCGACCGGGCTACCAGCCTGGTTGCCATTGCCTTGCCGACACTGAGTCGTGAGTTGTATAGCCAGATTCTGGAAGGACTGGAAGGCAAGCTGACCTCAATGGGGTATCAGCCGATCGTCGGTGTTGTTGGCTATGACGATGAGGCGGAGTACCACTGGCTGAATTCGGCTCTGGCCTGGCGTCCTTGTGGTTTGGTGATTGCTGGACGGGTACGCAGCAATGCCAATCGTACGCTATTGAAAAGCCTGAGCATTCCGGTCATGGAGATCTGGAATCTGTCGACACAGTCAAAGAAACCACTACGCTCTGACCCCATGCGTGTGGGACTGGATCACCATGCTGCTGGCTTGCAGATGGGGCAATACCTGAGCAATCGTTATCGAGGTCAGGCAGGCTATATCGGAGTCAAGGTCAATGACTGGGCATTGGGGGTCGACCGGATGCAAGGATTCGAAGAAGGCTATGGGCAGCCATTACAGAGTTTGCTTTTGAATGACAGCTCATCATTCTATGCTGGCTACTACGGTACCGAACAGCTGCTATCGGCTAATCCATCGGTGCGCGTTTTATATTACCTGGATGACAATATGGCGGTTGGCGGTTTGATGTTCTGTCAACAGAAAGGCATCAAGATACCGGGAGAAATTGCCGTTGCCGGTTTTGGCGGTCTGGATGTCGGTTCGATACTACCGGCGCGTCTGACCACCACTAGCGTCCGTCGCTTGAAAGTGGGCAAGCTGGCGGCAGAAAACCTCATCAAGAGGGTCAACAATGAACCTGTATCTCTGGTAGATGACGTTGGTTTTGAATTGTTGAAGGGCGAAACAGCCTGATTTGAAAATCCTTCAGACCGCACCAGCGACAACGATTGGGAGTCTGGAGCGGGCACGTGCCGTCAGCAGATGTGCCATCAGGCCCAGAGTGTAGAGACCAATGACCGTTATGAGCATGCCTTTCACACCGGCAAGGCTCAATACGCTCAATAACAAGGGCGTGCCGATGAGGTTACCGGAATTTCCAGCCTGCGCTATGCCTCCGTTGGCAAGGGCTTGATTGCTCGGGTCCGAGTTCAACTGTGGAACGGCTGCAAAACTTGCCCCTTGTACGAGCCCCATGGACCCCATGAGTGCGATGGCCATCCAGGGCTGCGTTGGCAAGAAGAGAAAAAAGCTGGCCATGACGATAGCGATACCAAAACCCAGAGAGATAACCTTTACCGCCGGTATGAAGCGTAGCAAGGTGACACCCAGCGTCATGGACACGACGATGGCTGCCATTGGCATGCTGCCAGCGACCACCGATCGATGTTCGGCAGGTAGCAGAGTTGGCAGAATGCTCATCAGCGCTACAAAGGTTGCTCCGTAGAACAGCCAGCCTAATGCCGGTGCGGCGATGAACGGCGAGGTATAGACGTCACGATGACGTCGGGCAATGTCAGTGATATTCGGCAAGCGTCGGCTGCCTGCTTGCCGAGTGGATTTCACTGATTCTGCCGGTAGCAGCACGGCTAGTGCAATTCCCACCAGCGCCATGAATATTCCATGTGCCATGAACAGAGCGCCGGTACCGTAGGTACTGACCAAAGGTATGCCTAGCCAGGCTGTCAGAGCAAAGGCGACGCTAAAGAAGGTTCCCCACAGGGACATACTCAGGCCTCGGAAACGAGGCAGACTCAGTGTTCCGATCAGCGTTGGAGCTGCGACAACAATGATCAGATGCGATACACCTTCCAGGATTCTTGATGCCATGATTACCGTGAAAGAAGGCATGATCGACTGGAACACAGATACGCAGGAACCGAGCAGCAGAGCTGCAATCAGCATCCGCTGAGCACCGATGCTATTCAGTGCAGTAGCCGCAATCAGACCGAACAGAATTCCCACCAGGCTGATGATTGATAGCAGAAAGCCGATAGCGGCCCCATGGCCAGGGTAGATAACCGATAGCTCAGGTAGAAAGACAGCGATTTTGGAGAACTGTCCGCCCGCCCCCAGACCAGCCATCCACAGTAGTATTACTAGAACGGGTAGCTTGGTGGGTACTTGAGTCATGAAAATCCAGGAAAAGGTTGAGCTTGCCAGCGCGCTATTGGCTGGCAGTCGGGGTATTCATCGCAGACAGGACAGTCTGGTGGGCAGGGCAGGCTGCTGCCCAGCCGTTAGCTAGTGGGTCGCGTGCGTTGAATGCACACGGTTGCGAGTCAAGACATGTGTAACCTTACCCTGTAGCTGCGCCAGGCCAAGACTGTCAGCGGAATGTGTATTAAGGGGGTGGTTCATGCCAGCCAGGGTGCTTTTATCAAAATTTTGTTCGATTGGAAGCTCTGGTGAAAGCAGAAAGAAATCAGCTTGCTCACCTGTGCTCAGGCCCGACGATGTACTACCATCGAGAATGCGGCGTGGAGCGTCTCCCAGCTTGTCAAAAACCTGTTTCAAGGGGAGCTGCAATATTTCAGGTAGTTGCATGATCAATGGAATGGCCCACTGATACGCTGCCAGGCCTGCTTCTGTTGAAGGAAATGGAGCCAGGCTTGCATCCAGATCGTGCGGAGCGTGATCGGTGCAAATCGCGTCGATAACACCATTGCAGACACCCTGACGCAATGCCTCTCGGTCATTCTGGCTTCGAAAGGGGACGGCGCTATGAAATGATGAGTCGTAACCGGCCAGGTGTTCATCGATGAAAAATAAATGATGCAGGCCAACATCGCAGGTCACTGGCAGAGCTTGTTGCTTGGCGGTTGCAATCATTTCCACCGCACGTGCCGAGCTGATGCGTGAAATATGCAGACGACAGCCGGTTTCTCTGCACAGCTCCAGCATCTGAGCCAGTGCAACGGTTTCGGCAGCTACCGGTATGCCCGGTAATCCCAGACGGGTGGCGATGGCGCCGGTATGGGCGCAACCACCTGCGCCAAGCAAAGCGTCGCGGGCACACAGAAATAACGGCATATTGAACGATGCGGCATATTCCATGGCACTGAACAGAACCGTGGGGCTGCCAATCGGGTGATCGGCCTGACCTGCAACAGGGCAGCCTGCTGCCTGCAAGGTTGCCAGCTCGCTGAGCTGCTCACCCTGCAAGCCCATGGTCAAAGCTGCCATGGGGAGAACTTGCGCACCGTGACCTGCTTCGGCCCGATGGCGCACTAGCTCGACGGTTGCCACGTTATCAATGGCCGGATTTGTATCCGGTGCACACAGCACACGGGTGAAGCCTGCGCTCAGTGCTGCTTTGGTCTCATGGGCAATGGAGCCTTTGCGGGTGAAGCCGGGTTCGCGCAGTCGAGCGTATAGATCCGTCATACCCGAGACGGCAAGCTGGCCGGCGGCATCAATGATCATGGCAGCCGAGTCGGCCTCTGATTCCAGTGGAGCGCCCGATGCGGGGACCACGGACTCGATAATACCGTCCTGCACTATCAGCGTGGAGAGGTGTTTTTCTCCGACAAGTTGCGCGTCACGAATGATGACTCTATTGCTTGATACGCTCATGTCACGGCCTCCGAGTGGCGCAGGCTTTCGGCGTTACCCGTCACTATCGACATGACGGCCATGCGCACGGCAATGCCGTAGGTGACTTGTTCCAGGATGACCGATTGCGAGCCATCGGCAACGCTGCCGGCGATTTCCACGCCTCGATTGGTTGGGCCTGGGTGCATGACAAGTGCGTCCGGTTTGGCCAGAGCCAGGCGCTCTGGCGATAAACCATAGGTTCGATAGAACTCACTGCTGCTGGGAACAGTGGCGTTGAGCATGCGTTCTTTTTGCAGGCGTAGTCCCATGACCACGTCAGCTCCCACCAGGGCCTTTTCCAGAGATGAATAAACTGTCACGCCGAGTGACTCTACCTCGGCCGGAATCAGTGTGCGAGGTCCAACGACGCGAATTTCGCCGGCACCGAGCTTCACCAGCGCCGATATATCCGAACGAGCCACACGAGAGTGGCGAATGTCGCCAATGATCACGATGCATAAATTGGCAAAATCACCCTTGTGGCGCCGGATGGTGAACATATCGAGCATGCCCTGGGTCGGATGGGAATGCTGGCCATCGCCACCGTTGATGATATTGATATTGGGGGATACATGTCGGGCAATGAAATGAGCTGCTCCCGAATCCCCGTGGCGCACTACGAACATATCGCACTGCAATGCCTCGAGTACATGCAGGGTGTCCAGCAGTGATTCGCCTTTGGTGGTCGAGGAGGTCACCAGATCGACATTCAGAATGTCGGCACTCAGTCGCTTGGCAGCCAGTTCGAAAGCGGTCCGGGTGCGTGTGCTGTTCTCGAAGAAGAGGTTGGCGACGGTCTTGCCGCGTAACAAGGGGACCTTTTTTACACTCCGGTCGCCGACGCCGGCAAAGCCTTCTGCTGTATCCAGAATTTGCGTGAGTAGCGCTTTGTCCAGACCGTCGATATCGATGAAATGATGCAATTGGCCCAGTGCGTTGAACTGAGGATCCGGCAGGCTCATGCTTTGCGACCTATGTTGACTTGCATTTTGCCGGCATCCAGGTCTATGTACTGATCAGCCTCTATGTCCACGCTATGTCCGACCACATCTGCGCGAACAGGTAGCTCATGACCCGTGCGCTGCACCAGCACTGCCAGTGAAATTCTCGCCGGTCGACCGTAATCGAAGATTTCGTTCATGGCGGCTCTGACTGTTCGTCCGGTGCCCAGGACATCATCGATCAAAATGATATGCCGGTTGTCGATATCGAAAGGAACCTGAGAAGGGCCGACTACTGGATGCAGGCCCATGGAGCTGAAGTCATCGCGATAAAAGGCAATGTTGAGCTCACCGAGAGTTTGATTGATGGGTACGCCAGCCAGACTGAGCTTTTCGTGCAGGTAGCGACCGACATCAACTCCACCGCGTCTGATACCGATCAAGGCCGCAGAATCATCATTGCCGATGAGCTCGGCTAGTGGCTGCACCATGCTGTCCAGCCAGTTTGTGACTGTTGCAGTGTCATACAGTGTATCGGGCGATGCTGTCACGGACTTACTCTCTCAAGCTGAACCAGGACTCGAGTATAAGGGCGGCAGCTACCATATCGATATCTTCGTGGTCTGATTTGCGCTTTCTCTGACCACTTTGGCGTTGTTCTCTGATCACATCCTGTGCAGCATTCGAGCTGAATCGCTCATCAGTCTTGTGAACCGGTATCGAATAGCGTTTTTTCAGATTCTTGATGAAGCCACCGACATGAGGGGTGATGGCCTGTTCGAGGCCCTCTTCTGTCAATGGCCAACCGACAATCAGGTCGGTCGGCTGCCATTCCTGAAGCAGTTCATTGATGGCGTTCCAGTCTGGCGTGCCGTTGATATTTTGCACAACCTCCAGAGGGCGAGCCCGTTGCAGCTGAGTCTCACCGACAGCCACTCCGATTCGTTTGCTTCCGTAGTCGAATGCCAGGCAAGTGCCTGATGTTGTCGGTGCGTCAGGCACGCCCTGAGTGTCCCACTATTTGTCCAATGTCGATCCCCAGCAAGTGACCCACAGCTTTGCGACGATCAGCCAGCGGGGTGTGGAAAATGGTCTGGATATCGGCAGGGGAGGTTAGCCAGGAATTTTCCGCAATTTCCATTTCAAGCTGTCCGGGAACCCAGCCTGCGTGCCCCAGCAGTGTCAGATGCGTTTCTGGCGGCTCGCTGTTGGCCAGTGCCTCAAGCACATCGCGAGAGCTTGACAGAGCAACGCCCCCGGGAAACTCGCGAGTGATGTCAAAGCGAGGGCCAGGCATGTGCAGAACCATGCCGTGGCCTTCATCGACAGGACCTCCACGCAGAACACTCTGCTCATTGATCATGGGGTCTTCGCAGGGGATCGACATTTGCGAGAATACGCCGCCCAGATTCATCCCCAGTTCCTGATTGATGATGACGCCATAGGCGCCATTATCACCATGTTCGAGAATGTAAACGACTGAATCCCGGAAATCCGTATCCTGCATTTGAGGCATGGACAGCAGGAAGTGATGCGTCAGGTTCATTAGCTGGGTGAAGCCTCGGTTGAAGAAATCAGTAGCTGCGAACAGAGCTGCTTTCGAATTCCCAGGTTCTTATGATGTAAAGAATATCGGTTTCTTCGGCCAGCTTACCTGTCATGGGCTCGAAGGGGGCCGCCAGTTCCACGGTACGTACTGCTGCATCGTCCAGCAGTTTATGACCGGAAGATTCATCAACCTTGACGCTTTCAATTTCACCGTTCTTGTAGATTCCTACAATCAGGATCAAGGCCCCGGTCAGTTTATCGCGGCGCGCGGCATCGGGGTAGTTCAGGTTGCCAACACGCTCTACTTGCTTGACCCATTTGTGCATATAACTGGCGGCCGCCGATTCCGTGGTACGAGCATTGATGGTTTTTATCTTCGGACGTTTGGCAAATTCCTGCTGCTGTTTTTCTATCTCAGCTGCCAGTCGTGCGATATCCATGTTCTGCTCGACAACCACAGAATTCTCCTCGGCATCGACTTTTTCGTTGCTGTCGGTGGTCTGTTCAGTCTCGGTGCTGGTCTCTGAAAATACGGCTGTAACCACATCCTCGGCGCTCTCTTCGCTGGGCTTGGGAGCACTTTTCAACACCGGTGTTGCAGCCAAACCGTCAGAGTCGACGTCAAGCTGGCTGGCGAACGGTGACGATGGACGAGTGTCGCTCTCGGTGTCGCCACCGCCATCTTGAGAAAACTGAGCAAGGTAGGATGCCTCGTCAGGTTTATCACTGTTTGACTGTTCTACCAGGATGACTTCCAGAGCCGGCGGGGTACGCATTTCCTCCATGAATGGATGAAAACTGATACCCAGCAGTACGATGGCATGCACAGCTGCTGCCACGAACAAGGCAATGGTCAGGACATCAGGTTGATGCCTGGTAACAGGAACTGCATATTCGCTCATGAATGATTCATTGCCGCCTCCACGGCGTCAAGGTAGGTATCAGCTATTCCCGGAACATAGCCATTCGTGCTGGCTACATCAATAGAAGCTTCCTTATGCATGAATGCGTCCAGTTCTCGCACACAGGTAGGACTGGTTACGTTGACTTCCGTCAGATAGCTGCCAATGACATCCAGACCGACAAAAAGCAAACCCCGTTCCAACAGGTAAGGCGCTACGGCGTCAACAATCCGACGTTCCTTGTCACCAATGGCAACGGGAACACCTCGGCCGCCGGCGGCAAGGTTACCGCGTGTTTCACCTTGGGCTGGAATACGAGCCAGTGCGTAGGGAACCGCCTTGCCATTGACCACCAGCACACGCTTGTCCCCATCCTTGATTTCCGGCACATAGCGCTGTGCCATGATCTGGCGCGTGTCGTTCAGGGTGGAGTGCTCAAGGATGATATTGATGTTCGGATCATCTGGTCGCAGGCGAAAGATGCCGGCGCCGCCCATGCCGTCCAGTGGTTTGATGATGGCATCGCCATGGTGAGTGATGAAGGCCTTCAATCGCTCGGAGCTGGTAGTAACCAGTGTCGGTGGGCAAAACTCGCTGAACCAGGAGGTGTAGAGTTTTTCGTTGACATCACGCAGTGAGTTGGGCCGGTTACTGACATAAACGCCTTCAACAGCGGCTCTTTCCAGGATATAGGTGGTGTAAATGAAATCCATGTCGAAGGGGGGATCCTTGCGCATCAGGATGATGTCATGCTCGGACATGGGGGCATCGACCGGATCTTCGGCATCGAACCAGTGCTGATTGTCATCGTAGACCGTTACCTTGCGACGTCGTGAAAAAGCACGTCCCTGGTCAAGGTACATATCCTTCTGATCGATGCTGTGAACAGTCCAGCCTCTGGCTTGCGCCGCCAGCATCATGGCTAACGTCGTGTCCTTGTAAGGCGTAATCGATTCGATCGGGTCCATGACGACCCCAAGGGTAAGGCTCATATGCAGATTTCAACTCTGGATTCTGGATAGGTGAAGTATCGCATGGGGAATGGGTGTGCGGGTTTATCGTCTGTACGTGTGACGCTACGGTGCTGAATCGGATACTCTTGAATAGTACACAGCAGCGCCTGCGAGAGCGTCACCATGAAACATCCGGACGATGGGCACAGCGCCGTTACGACGGCTGACAACAATGCGAACGTTACCGTGCTTCTGGTCGATGACAGCAAGACTATTCGTCGCTCGGCCCGTAGTTTCCTCGAATCCGAGGGTTATATGGTCTTCACAGCGGTGGATGGATTTGAAGCACTGGCCAAGGTGGTCGAGCATCGGCCTTCAGTGGTTTTTGTCGACATCATGATGCCTCGACTTGACGGTTATCAGACTTGTGCGCTTATCAAGAATAATGCAGATTTTCGAAACATTCCGGTCATCATGCTCTCCAGCAAGGATGGTCTGTTTGACAAGGCGCGCGCCAGAGTGGTCGGTAGTGACGCTCATTTGTCCAAACCGTTCACCTCTCGCAGCCTGACTGATGCAGTGCGCTGGTACGCTTCAGGCTCCATATCCTCCAGCAAGGGGGCCAATCCTGCGCCAGAGAATACGGTGCAGCCTTCTGAAACGAGCGACGTCTGATTCAACGTGGCATCTCAACACCTGTTATTTGAAGCCAGCGGATTGACACTGGCAGCCCCGGGCGATCTGATCAAGGCGATTCACGAATCCCTGCAAGTGCGGACCGTGGCTGGAACCCAAAGCTGGTTTCGAGGCCTGGCGGTCGCCCATGGCAAACTGTTGCCTGTCACCGACTTGGGAGCATTTGCAGGACGCAGATCCTCGACTGGCCGGACGCTGGAATTATCCGATGCGACGGGAATAGCCGCGTTACAGATTGATACGGTCTACGGGCTTAGCAATGTCCCGGTCTCTGATGTACCGTTGAACGATAGTGAGTTATCAGGTGTCAATGGCAGCAACCTGGCACTTACTGATCGTGCCATCGTCTTCGAAAATAGAATCCACCGATTGCTGGATGTGGCTGCACTGGTGCAATCTCCGGCCTTTCTGAACATTGCGGAAACTACTCACTGATGTCTGCTGTTACTTACTCTTCTCGCGAAAGGAAACTATCAGTCCCTTTTGTTTTGTTGATGCTAACTGTGCTGGCGCTTCTGGTTTCATTGATGGGACTGGCACGTACATCCGCGCTTGCCAGCGAGCGTATGGACCAGTTGCAAGTGGCGTGGGCGGCCGTGCAGGATGGTTCCGTGGAAGGGACCGAACTGGTGGTTACTGATCGACTGATGCGTCGACTGCGCTTGCCGGTGCCAGCCATGCGCAATGCCGCCTACTGGAGTCTGGGACTGACCTTGCTGAGTATGGTTCTTTTCGCCTGGTTCATTGCTTCGCGGCGTAGTGCCGATGACATGATGATAGCGGCAGAAGAGGGGCGAGAGCAGTCAGAGAAAGCGGCCATCCTGAAATTACTGGACGAGATTGCCCCATTGGCCAGCGGCGATCTAAGGGTCCGAGCGACGGTGGGAGATACGCTCACCGGCTCGGTGGCTGATAGTTTCAATTTTGCGCTCAGCGAATTGCGATGGCTGGTGGGCACCATGGATCATTCGGTATTGCAGATTAACGATGCGATAGAACGCTCTCTGAATACCGCTGAATCGGTCACTCGTGCCTGCAGCGAGCAATCCGGCGAAATACATCGCTCGTCCAATCAACTGGTTTCGATGAATGGGGCTCTGGCCGAAGTCACTGCCGATGCGACAGCTGCCTGTTCCAGCGCGCAGGCATCCGTTGAACAAGTGGAGCGAGGCCTGCATGCGCTGTCAATCAGCTTCAATCGCATGGCTATCATTCGGAATGAAGCGGAATCGACGACCCGGCTCATGAGTCGTATGACTGACAATGTATCCGCTATCGAAGAGCGAGTCTCTGTTGTTCAGGAGGTTGCCAAGCGTACCGATCTGCTGGCCTTGAATGCCACTATCAAAGCCTCTGCCAGTACGAATACCCAATCTGCTTCCGATGCCACTGCTGATCTGGGGCGTTTGTCCGCCGAAGTTGCGCAACTGGCAGAAGTGCTGGGTCAAGCCACTCGCGACATCTCTACATTGGCAGGTACCATTTCGCGGGATGCAACGGACACAGTCAAGTCAATGCATCGTTCCTCCGTCGAGCTGGATGAAGGGGGGACTCAGATCCAGAAAGCCGGGGAGGTTTTGAATATCATTCGTCAGAATTCCGACTCCTTGCGACAGCGTGTCGTTGCCATGGCAGACAAGAGCGCAGCGCAGACCGGTATCGTACGACAATTGTCTGAGAACATGGATGTCATCAATCACATCACTCGGCAGACTAGCGATGCCGTAACCGGCAATGCCGATTCTCTGGGTGAGCTTGCGGACTTGTCAGCTGAGCTTAAGCAGAGTCTGTCGGATTTCAATCTGCCACCTCGACCGTCACGTGAAGGCAGTCGAGACATGACGGCCGATGCATCCAGCCAGGCGCGCAAGGCTGCGGACCGGGCTGCGATTCATGGATGATTCCGGTGATAACGACTGCGTTGAAAACGTAGCCTCTGTACCGGATTTTACGCACGAAGCACTAGCTCATCTGCAAGTGCAGAGTGATGACTTTGCGCGGCATGTAGAGAGCTTTCTGGAAGCTCCGGAAGAGGCCGGCCGGCAGGTGCTGTGTGAGGACCTGCTGCGTTTTCGAAATACACTGGTTTTGCTTGAAAAGAATGCCGCTGTTTTTGTTGCCGAAGAACTGCTGACGTTATTACAGGCAGATCAGCAGGGCGAGCTGAACAGTCAGGCGGAGTTGGCGCGAGTGCTGCTGTTAGCCACTGATCAACTAAGTGAGCATGTTGCTCTGTTACAACAAGACCCGACGGTTGACAGTGCCTTGCCACTGTTGCCGTTGGTCAACGACAGCCGCGCCTGTCGAGGTGAAACCCTGCTGTCCGATATGCTTGTGTTGGCAGCTGGTATCGAATTGCCGGAGGCCCGTATTGCCTCCCTCGGTGAAAATTCCATCGATAGCGAAGCTGACCGGGAATGGGCAAAGCAGCGACAGAGCTGGAACGATCGCGCTAGTCTGGCGCATCCCAGATTGGCGCAACGATTGCTGAATTGGTGGTCAGGAGATAACCAGGATGCGCAGCGGTTACTGAAGCTTAAAGCCGTTGCCGCAGAACTTGATTCACTCGCAGGCTTCTGTCGCTCGAACAATTATCTGGATACTCTTCTGCCCCTGTTCCAGGCAAGCTCACTGGTAGCCCGAGCAATCGGGGTAGGCGAACTGATTGATGGGCCGGCCTTGCGTAGCCTGTATGCACAGCTGGAACGATGCGTTCGTCGAAGTCTGCGAGCCGCGGCACCGGATGATCTACTGCCGGGTGATCTATTGCGTAACTACCTTTACTATCTGGCGCAGATTGAATCCGATGATGCAGTGGCACTTGGTCTGCGACGACGCTTTCGTCTCGACAGAATCCGACAGGCAGCACGTGCCAATGAATTGTGTAACACGCCGACGATCGGTGTTGGCTACCATCTGTCTCGCGCCATTCGTAACAGCATTTCGGCAGAGACTGAAACTTTGCGTGTCTGGCTGGAAAATTCGATAGGCGAATCATCGAAAAACCAGCCACGATTGATTCGACTGCGTGTGCGCCTGAGGCAGCTCGAACCCGTACTGACTCTGATGGGGGCTCCCGAGGCATTGGCCTGTATACAAGGCATCAATGCTGATCTGTGCAAGCTGGACGGGAATCGTTCGGGAAGCTCAGGTGCTCAACTGACCAGTACCTCTGCCGGTTCTTGCACGTCGGATGATCAGGATCTTCAGGATTCTGATTCTTTCGAACAGATACGTCAGCGCTTGGCCGAGTCTTTGTTATTACTGGATGTACTGCTTGATAAAAATGCCAGGCGCAGCGTTCTGCGCAGTGCGACACCAGCGCTGCCGGTAACTGTTCAGGGTGAGGCAGTGTTCGTCGATATGGCGATTGATGCATGCTTGCGAGAGGCCAGAGCGGTATTGCAGGAGGTGTCTGAAACATTAGAAATACATCTGCCGGCGGGGGCGTTTTCGACCGGTCGATGTCATGCCCTCACTCAGAAAATCATCTCTGTTGACCAGGCTCTGCAGATTCTGCCCTTGCCGGAAGTCACGCCATTGTTACGTGGGCTTGGTGACCTGCTGACTCATTTGCAATTGCAGGACAGACAGAAGTCTTCGCAGTCGAGCGCTGACAATCGGATGGTGATGCCGATCCATGAAGAGATTGCAACTCTGCTGGTATCGCTCGATTATTATCTGGGATGCGTGCTGCAACCCCAGGCCTCAGCGAGCCAGTTGCTCATCGATGCTGAGGATGCATTGATGAATGCCCGCAATCTGCTTGACGGCAAATCGGCGAATGATGAGACCCGTGTGTCTGAAGGGCAGACTGAGGATGTGGTGGCACGGCTGTTGCCGTTATGGGATGCCATCGGTGCGGCATTGTCCCGCTATAAAGGAAGTGCCAATGCCGCCTCGCTGGTCGCTATTGGTCAATCTCTGAAATCGTTCAACGATGCTGCCGTTCATGGGGCATCTCCGGCGATCGAGTTACTGGCTGCCTCGGCCACTCGATGGTTTCAGTATTTGCAAGGTATTACAGATGAATTGAACGCAGAGCAGCTGACGCTGCTGGATGAGGTGCATGGTGTGATCCCGCAATTGATTGATCAGTGGTTGAGTCATACAGAAGATGTGCGAGGGCTTGATGAACTGCTGGACAAACTCGAGGATCTTGAGACAACCCTTGGCTTGCATGAAACCGGTGGGTTGACACTCACTATCGATGATGACCTGCTGCCAGACCCGTTGGATGACTCGGTTCGGCTGGCATTGGACAACACGCTCCAGCATGTTTTTCATTACGAGTGTCTGGGACATCTGGAAGAGCTGGAATCCTCCATCCGATCGGCCTTGCAGCCTAGTGCCGGCATCACACAGCGATTGCCCACCGAGCAAATGTTGCGCTCATTACATACTCTGGCTGGCAGTGCACAGGCTGTAGATGCACCCTATATCGCGGCCATCGTTCAACCTTTGCAGCGTGCCGCCCTGGCACGCCAACGCGAAGGGTCTTCGTTCGACGCTCCAGAAGCCCGTTACATAGGCGAACTGCTCGCAGCCTTGCGAGCTCGTCTGAACAGTCTGGCTACCGGGGAATCCGTGGAGCCGGAAGTGGAAGCCGTCGAGGCGCGCCTTTCCGCTTTTGTGGCTCGTATCATTCCAGGAAGCGATGCTGCCGACAGCGGGTTGGGGTTAGCGTCAAATGTTCGATCACTGGATGATGTCTTCGGCGAGGAAGCTGGTGACCTGCTGGACCGATTGCGGCTGATTGTACATAGCGAGGTACACGGGCCCGGTGAAATTCGATCAGCACTGGCTCTGCTGCATACCCTCAAGGGCAGTGCTCGCATGGCTGGACGCGTCACTATTGCAGAGCATGCGCATGTTCTGGAAAGCGAGCTGAAGAAGTTGCATGAAGCCCCGGCGCTGACGGCTGCGCTGAAAGCAGGGTACGCAACGCTGCGTGGTCTGACTACGCAGGCATCCGCGCAGCTCAGCGTGACTGGTTCTGGTGGCGAAGCTGCTGTTGCGGGCAACTATCAATCGGATTCCTTGCTTGTCAGTGATTCTGCTTTCGAGGGATTGTTGGATCTGGCGACCGATGTCACCGTTAATCAGGCTCGATTGAGCGATGCTCTGGAACGCATGCGTGAGGTCTATCATGATATGGAAACGACTTCTCATCGCTGGCGTGCTCTACCAGAGTCCGAACACCAGGAGCATTCACCTGCGGTGGCTGAGATGTTCGCGGATCTGCAGGCCGCTTGTCTGGTCATGCGTGACGCACTCAACCAGGCGGAACGCGAGCAACCGCAAGCGTCACGTGCCGCTGCCAGCTTGCAACAGACGCTGATTCGTACGCGGCTGGTTCGAGTCGACGAGGCTCGAGAGCGATTGTCGCAGGCGGTTCAGGATGCGCTTGAAATGACTCATTGCCAGGCGCAGGTCATTATTGAAGGCGGTGAAGTGACGCTTGATCGAGGCCTCTTCAGGAAATTGCTGGCATCCCTGGAGCATCTGGCGCGCAATGCTATCGTGCATGGAATCGAGACGGAGAGCGAAAGAGGCAGAGCGGGCAAGTCTCTGACGGGCACAATCAGGCTGTCAGCAAGTATCGATGGTACCGATTTGGTGCTGGATTTCAGTGATGATGGGCGCGGTATCAACCGACAAGAGCTGAACAAGCTGCTCGCGGCAAGTGCAGAGCCTCTGGTTGAAACCCATGAAGATCTGCAGGCAACCTTGTTCCGATCCGGGTTTAGCAGCATCAAATTTCCAACGGCGCTAGCGGGCCATGGTTTAGGGTTATCTGCCGTACAGGCCGTTGTGGAGCAATTAGGAGGGCAAGTGCAGCTGGCGTCGCGGCTGGGTGAGGGCACACGAATAAGTCTGCGTATTCCGCAGCGCATGGTCGTCAATCAAGTGGTCGTGGTGGAGTGCGAGGGGGCGTTGTTTGCCATTCCCGTTAGCCAGGTGGAAGCCGTACGTATGGCCGGGGCTACCGTAGAAACACCGCCGAAACATCGCCTTGTGGCTCTAGCGCAACTATTGAGCCGCCAGGTGTTAAGTGATGCGTCGCTGAAATCTCCTTCAAAAGCCGCTGTACTGGTGAGTGTCAGCGGCCAGGAACTGGCGCTTGAAATAGACAGAGTCATCGGTTATCGCGAACTGGTCACACAGGCTCTCGGGCCGCAGCTGGCCACATTGCATCAGTACTCGGGAGGCAGCATCCTGTCAGATGGGCGTCAAGTGCTCATTCTTGATCTGAACAGTGTCGTGGAGGCGCTGGGGCGTGATCAGAGGCTGACGGTGAAGCCTGCTCGCGAGTCGCTGCGCCCGGTTGCGCTGGTAGTCGACGATTCACTGACCATGCGCACCGCGGCGGCAAGGGTTCTGCAGCGCTGCGGCATCGCAGTCAGGCAAAGCCGCAATGGTGTAGAGGCAATGGAGAGCATGGCGACGGCCATTCCGAATCTCATCATTCTGGACATGGAGATGCCACAGCTGGATGGATATGGCTTTCTCAAGAGAATCCTTGAAGAATATGCCCAGGCTTGCCCACCGGTCATAGTGATAAGTAGTCGTGATAAACGTGCGGATCAGTTGCGGATGGAAAAACTCGGCATCGTGCGATTTTTGTCCAAACCCTATAGCGAATCGCAACTGCAAGCGGCTGTCGAGGCTGCAGGATTACGTCTGGCGGATCTCACTATCGCCTGAAAGCTCTTGGTTTGAAACATCAAAGCTCAACTTGAGCTTGCATTTGGTCGTTACAAGAGTAGGATTGGGAAATAAATCCCAACTTCCACTTGAGAGAATTGCCATGAACGTTCGAATCTCCCTGGTCGCAAGTCTGATCAGTGCGGTCCTGCTGGCTGCCTGCAGCTCTGATGAGGACCTCGGTCCCGGCCCCGATAACGCCAATACCAGTCGCAAGCTCAAAACACTGGAAAACAGTGATACGTTTCTGGATGCCCTGCGTGCGGGGCTTATAGCGCAGGTATCGGATGCGAACAGCTATCCGGAGCCCGTAGTCGATTCTGATAGCAGCCCAGTATCAGCGGAAGGGGCGTCTGATTCCGATGCCTCTGACGGAGGCGGTTCTACCGCGAGTCCGGATGATTCAGGCAACGAAGTGACGTCTACCAATGTGCAGGAGCTGGGTGTTGATGAGCAGGATTGGGTCAAGCTCAGTGGCAATGGCGAGCGACTTTATGTTCTGGAAAGTGCTTATTCTGGCTATGGCTTCCCGAGCATAGAGTTTGATGAAATACCACCACCTGACAGCATTGGTATGACAAGCGATGAGGATCCTGGCGATAGTCCCATTGAAGCCCCCGAGGGCTACCAGACGACGTTGCGTATTCTTCAGCTCGATGCGGATGCTCCAGATGCTGTCAGTCTCCGAGACTTTCCTGTGCCGCTCGAAGGTGGATATGCGGAAGGCTTCTATTTGTACGAGACTGAGGATAAAGCGCAGGCGGTACTAACCTCAAACAGTAATAATTACTGGGCTTACTGGTCGGAGTCATACTCATTCGGTGATCAGAGCAGCGTGATTACTCGAGTCGATGTCACTGACCCTGATAATGCATCTATCACCGGCAGTCTGACGGTTGACGGTCAGATTGTGAGCAGTCGTCGAATCGGTAAATATCTGTTTTTCGCCTCACGCTTCTATCCGACGATTCCGGGTGTGCAGCCCTATGATCAGACGCCTGAAGCCTGGCAAGCGGCAGTCAACAATGCCGATGTAACCGACCTTTTGCCTCAATACCAGTTGGACGGATCAGACGTCCAGACTGCATTGATTGATCCTGCCGAATGTTTTGTGTCCGAAGCCGCCAGTAACAATGATTATTACTCTCCTGACATCATCACTCTGGCAGTGCTGGATCTGGACACGCTGCAGTTCAGTGATAGTGAATGTTACCTGGGTGCCAGCGAAACACTGTACGCATCTCCGAATGCTGTTTTTCTTGCCACGACTCAATACGACTATTCAGTGGGTCCCATCGCCGAAGACGGAAGTGTGGTTGATGTTGAGCAGGATGTGTTTCCGATTGATTTCATCTGGTCTGATCCGCGAGTGGATACAGATATTCATCAGTTCGATATTGATGGAGGGCAATTGGTCTACACCGGTTCTGGCACCGTGCCGGGACATCTGGGCTGGAATGAATTACGCAAGCCCTTCAGAATGAGTGAAAAGGATGGGTATCTGCGTGTGGCGACAATGAACGATCGCCAAGGGCTGGAGGAAAGCCCTATCCTGATGACAGTTTTGAAAGCGGACGGCAATGGCGAGCTGAAAACAGTATCGACTCTACCCAACTCGTCGCAACCAGCCTTCATTGGCAAGCCGGGCGAGCAGTTGTTTGCCTCACGTTTTCTCGGAGACCGGTCTTATCTGGTGACATTCAGGCAGACAGACCCCTTGTATGTTCTTGACCTGGCAGACCCGGAGAATCCGTTACTGGCGGGTGAGTTGCAGATCAACGGTTATAGCGACTATCTGCATCCAATTGACGAGAATTACCTACTAGGAATTGGTCGTGACGCGGACCCTGCATCGGGTGCTGAGTTGGGAATCAAGTTATCCCTGTTTGATGTGAGCAATCCGGCGTCTCCAAGCGAAATTCAGTCGGTGTTGGTAGGGCAGACCGGAACTCACTCAAGTGCCTTGTACGATCATCGTGCCATCACCGTACAGTCGGCGACCGAGCAACACCCTACCAGAGTCAGTTTTGGTATTAATGTCAATGGTCAGGCGCTGCCCAGTAGCTCTGCCACAGGAAATGATGTCTTCAGCTATTACGACTGGACTTACACAGGCCTGCACGGCTTCGATATCTCCACCGGTACTGATGCGGGTATTACCTTCAGAGGTGCGATGGTTGTGGAATCTGCAGCTAATGATGATGGTTATTTCTACCCGAGCTATGTCAATGATCGCTCAGTCATGGTCAATGATTCATTGTTCTATATTCACGGAACCCGGGTCTATGCCGCGCCATGGAACGATCTGGCTAATCCGACGCCTGCTAGATAAGGTGTTCTGAATAAAGTGAGGTAACTGGCCCGAATCACGCTTGAACAGATTCGGGTCAGTGGGACTGTGTAATAATCCACTATCACAGAGGCGTCTTTGACCCTCAGTTCGTTATTCATACGTGGAAAGTTGCCAGGCATATGCGAATCGGTATCATTGGTGGTTCAGGTTACACAGGGGTGGAGCTACTGCGGTTGCTGTCCGTCCGTGATGATATCGAGATTGTTTTCATCAGCTCGCGTGCGCAGGCCGGCACGCGAGTTGACGCATTGTTCCCCAGTCTGCGTGGTCATGTCGATTTACTGTTTTCAGATCCTGATGATGTTACGGACGCATCCTGTGATCTGGTGTTCTATGCAACACCCAACGGTACGGCGATGAATCAAGCCCCCGCCTTGCTGGACAAGGGAACACGAGTGGTTGATCTGTCGGCAGACTTCCGACTCAAGGATATTGCCGTGTGGGAACGCTGGTACGGCATGACGCATACCTGCCCGGAGTGGGTGGAGAAGGCCGTTTACGGATTGCCTGAAATGTATCGCGAAGAGATTGCCTCTGCGCAGCTGGTAGCCAATCCGGGGTGTTATCCGACAGCTGTACAGCTGGGTTTTCTGCCTTTGGTGGAAGCAGGGCTGGTTGATACCGGGTCACTGATTGCCGATGTCAAATCAGGCATTACCGGTGCGGGGCGTGGCGCTTCTGTTCCGAATCTGCTGGCGGAAGCAAGCGATAGCTTCAAGGCCTATGGCGTGTCAGGGCACAGACATCTGCCCGAAATCGAACAAGGCCTGGCGAACATGACCGCTGAGAATGTCAGCCTGACATTCACGCCGCATCTGCTGCCCATCATCCGCGGTATTCATGCCACGCTCTATGCTCGACTGAATCAGGATGTCGATTTGCAGAAATTGTTCGAAGCTCGTTTTGCGGATGAACCCTTCGTCGATGTCATGCCGGCGGGCGCACATCCGGAAACTCGCTCGGTAAGAGGCACGAACATGTGCCGCCTGGCGGTTCATCAACCTCAGGGGCGAGGTACGGCTGTGGTATTGGCGGTAGAAGACAATCTGGTGAAGGGCGCAGCCGGGCAAGCTATTCAGAATATGAACCTGATGTTGGGGCTGCCGGAGACCAAAGGTCTGTTGCAACCTGCATTGATGCCCTGAGTTCAGGTGCGCAGGCGCTTCGAATGTTCGCTTTAGTGCCCAGGCCCGTTTTGTGGGCAGGCGTGGCCATGGTGTGTGTGGTCGCAGCGTGGTACGCGGGTAACTTTCAGGGGCATGAGTATGCGGATGAACGAGTTGCTGAATTACAGGCTCGTGCCGATGCCGAGTCATTGCAACAACAGGCTTTGACGTCCAGGCTGCAACTGGAGCTGCAACAGCAGACTCTTGCAAGGGATATCGCCGATACGCGCGCAGCAGAGTTGCAGGCAGATCTTGATGGCAGTTTGAAATTGTCGGGTGACGATGCGGCAGAACTGGCTTTGTACCGACGGATTGCCGGAACAGCAGGGGCCAGAGGGGTCTGGGTCGACGAGGTGTCTATTGTTGAGGGGCAGTCGGATCTACTGGCAATTACTCTGGTTCAATCCAAAGGTCGTAATCGAGCCGTTGGCCGCATTGGCGTTAGTTTGACAGGTGGTGCGGGCGGGGCCGATCGAAAGTGGGTCGTGACTGATAGCCAATCTGGGGTTGTCATTGAAAAACGAGACCAGAAGCCTCATATCATTACAGCCGAATCCGCTTCGAAACAGTCCAGTGACGACGCGTTCACAATAGAGTCGTTTGACCTGCGTTTTTTTCAGACAGTATTGGTTAAGGTGGAGAACATCACTACCATTGACCCTGAATATATCGAAATCTTTGTTCAACCGGAGGGAAAGCGCCTGAAACCCAGTGTGCAGCGTTTCCGATGGGCTGAAATTCGATCCTAGTCGACCAACAATAGTTGACTAAAACGGTAGGTCAAGTACACTGCCAAGTAATGAGAATGAGAGGAATTACCAATGAGTGCTGAAGTCAGTATTGACGACTTCGAGATGCCTGATCCGCTGGTGTTCACAGAAGCGGCGGCACTTAAAGTCAAAGAATTGATCGTGGAGGAGGGTAATCCCGACCTCATGTTGCGAGTGTTTGTTTCGGGTGGTGGCTGCAGCGGATTTCAGTACGGCTTCACATTTGACGAAGTTGTCAATGAAGGTGATACCGAAGTGAAGAAGGAAGGCGTCAAGCTGCTGATCGATCCGATGAGTTTTCAGTACCTGACCGGTGCAGAAATCGATTACACCGAAGGCCTTGAAGGGTCACAGTTCGTCATCAGGAACCCTAACGCCACAACGACTTGTGGTTGCGGTTCTTCGTTCTCAGTCTAACGAGCGACTAGGGAACGTCTGTCAGAGGCAAGCTTCTTTGCCTTTGCTGACGGCAAAAAGCCCGGGTAGTAATGGAATAGAGTCCATTATCACCCGGGCTTTTTTTATTCTGACGTAGGGGTCAAGTCAGATGAGATCACATTGGTTACAGAGGCAACCTGCTGGTCGATATCGGACAGTACGCTGCGCATCTGAGCTGTCATTTCATCGGAAACAGCCTTGAGTTCGGGCAGGTACTTCGCATCGATAGGTTGAGCTGCCGGCAATTCAACCTTCAACGGGTCGATCTGCTTGCCATTAACGCGGAACTCATAGTGCAGGTGGGTGCCAGTTACTCGTCCGGTTTTGCCGACATAGCCAATGACATCACCTTGCTTGACTCTTTTGCCTGCAATGGACTTATCGGCGATTTTTGACATATGAGCGTATAGAGTGCTGAATTTCTGGCCGTGCTGCAGAATGACGGTGTTGCCATAAGCACCGTTCTTGCCCGCTAGAGAGATTTTGCCGTCTGCTGTTGCATAGATCGGAGAGCCGTAAGGTGAGCCGTAGTCCACGCCGCGGTGCGCTCGAATCTGATGCAATATTGGATGCAGACGGTTGGGGTTGAATTTTGAGGTAATTCTGACGACATCAACGGGGTGACGCATGAAAGTGCGGCGTTTGGACTGACCGTCAGCCGAGTAATAGCCAGTTACGCCATCATCTGTCGTGAAGCGGATTGCACGATGAGTCTTGCCGCCTCTAATGAACTCGGCTGCCAGAATGTCACCATCACCGATATAGCTGCCGTCGCGGTACAGCCGGTCATACACCAGGCTGAACTGATCGCCTTTGCGAATATCCTTCGCAAAGTCGAGCTCCCACTGGAAAATATCAGCCAGTTCCATGATGGTGGACTGCTTCAGGTTGGCTTTTGCAGCGGCAAGATAAAGTGATTGCTCGATCGTCCCAGAAGTGACGACCCGTTCCTTTTCCACCGGTAGGTCAATGGATGCAACCGCGAATCCATCGTCTGAGCGACGGATGGTAATGCGTTTGTCGTCGCCGACTCGAGTGCGTAAATCGTGAAATTCGCCATCAGCCGTTTGCGTTATTTCCAGCTCCTGACCAATAGCCAGGCTCGACAGGTTTTCTTTGACTAGCTCATCCGTCAGCAATTTAGGCATCTGGTCAATGGCCACGCCATGGACATTCAGAATGCCGGAAAGCGTATTGCCTGGTGCTACGGCCACGACTGTACGCAACGAGCCTTCAGGTGCATCGGCGTTATTACGCACAGCGGCTAGAGAAGGGTGATCAACCAGAGGTGATACGGTGACTGTGGTGGTTGAATCTGGCTCTTCCACCAAGGGATCCAGGTCTTCAATGGTCAAACCCGGCAGGTCCAAGCCCTGCGGGGTGCCCGATGTGAATGCAGAGTCACTTTGTAGAGGTGTGGTAGTTTCATCACTGGATGCCGCACTCAGAGTGTCAGGCTTTGTAGCATTTGCCGTATCTTTTGTGAAGTGGGCAGCGAGAGCGTCTACAGCGTCATCAAAGAAAAATGTGGTGACGGGCATGCTCGCAAGAACAACCTTGGGTGCAGGTCCGGTAGGTTGAGCGTCGGTATTGAGTGTTGTCCATGCAATGCCGCCGAGTACGAATGCCATGGCTGTTGAAAGCTTGGCAGTGTGGCTCAAACGAAAACGGGGAGGTGGGGCTTTGACAGAATTGATGCGCACAGCGCCGGTCCTGCT